>SLIE01000144.1 GCA_007135795.1 Desulfobacterales bacterium | reverse complement strand
CGGACATGGCCCAGGCAGGCGGGTCAAAACCTGAAAACCTGGAAAAAGCCATGGAAAAAGCGTTTGATATTATCCGCCAGGCAGCTCAATAAGAAAGTCTATGCAGCCAGTCTCCGCAGGTATTCTGCGGAGACTGTTAAGTAGCGTCATTCGTCGAAAAAATCATTGAAATGGACATTCATTACCCGGGGCACAAGGGGAAGGTCCCTGGAAACCGCATCCGAAAGCGCCGCGTTCGCATCCGGGTCGTCCCACCAGTACCAAAGCGCACTGTTTTCGTTCCCGTATTTGGATAACACGGTCTCTGGCGTGCCGAACCGATTCCAGTAGAGCAGGCGGGTATAGTCTATATTCCAGAGCAATACGTATGGGAAGGCTTCGGCAATGATTGAATCCATCTCCCTGTAAATGTCATTTCTTTCATCCACGTTGAGAATGGTTTTCTGCTTTTCAATGAGCCTGTCGATTTCCGGGTTCTGGTAGCCGGTGATATTGGATCCGCTCTGGCGTTCGGCCTCGATGGACGACCACATGCTTTCCGGGTCCTTGAATACCCCGGAGCTCCATGCGGCCCAGGTCATGTCGTAGTTAAACTCATCCATGTCCCTGGCCCAGGCTGACCAGTCCTTTTGATCGAGCGTCATCTCAATGCCGGCATCCCTCAGATCTTCTGCATAAATGGTCAGAAATTTTCCTGAACTCGCTTCGCGGGTGAGGAATTTAAAGGAAAACCGCCTGCCGTTTTTCTCCAGGAAACCGGTTGCCGGGTTGACTTTCCACCCTGCCTCGGCAAGCAGTTTCCTGGCTTTTCCATGATCTTTTTCAACCAGGGGATTGGGGCACGGATTTTCCGGGGTATACAGGTCTTCAAAGTACGATCTGTGCAGAAAGTACTGATTATACATCAGTGTCTGGTTCATTTTTTCCCGGTCGAGCAGCAGTGCCATTGCTTTGCGCACGCGCACGTCATCAAACGGCGGCCGTCGCATGTTCAATGCGAACCCCTGGAATCCAATGGGTTGATTGTTGTAAATCCGCTGTTTTACGATATGATTCTGGAAAAAAGAGTTCCCGGTGGTTTCATTGATCCAGATCCGGGATGTATAAACGGGAAAGAGATCGATCCGCCCATTTTTGAATGCTTCAAAAGCATTTTCACGCTCTGCAAAAAACCTGAAAATGATACGATCAAAATTATACTTGTTCTGATGGCGGAGCCGGTCTTTTTGCCACCAATCCGCTCTGCGTTCGAATCGGATAAATCTTCCTTCTTCGATACGGCTTGTTTTGTATGGCCCGGAGACGATCGGAAACTCGAACACAATGCGGTTGAAATCCAGATCGCCGTATGCGTGTTCCGGCAGGATCGAAAAACTGCCGAGGGAAAGCAGGTTTTTCCAATGTACGTCCTTGGCTGTAAAGCGGATGGTGTGGGTGTCGATCACTTCGGGGGGGTGAAAACGCTCCATGCTGATCTTGTGCGGCCCGGTCATATTTTCCGGGTTCATGATCGCCTGGTATGTCCAGTCCACATCATTTGCCGTAATCGGTGTCCCATCACTCCACCGGGCGTTTTTATCGATAAAAAACGTATAGGTGGTCATGTCGTCGGAAATAGACCATCTTCGGGCAATGGCCGGTTCATACTCAAGCGTGACAGGGTTTATACCCAGGAGAGACTCGAACATTATACCGAAAATTTCAGATGAAAGAACGTTTGTGTCGAGGTAATAGTTCAGGCTTTTTGGATACTGCCCTCCGAAGGTGCTGATCTCTCCGCCGGTTTTGGCATCGGGACTTGCTATGGGATCGACCCGGTCCTCCCAGGTACTGTCGGGGAAGACCTGTTCAGCACCGGCAATGGAATAGATGGCAGGTGTGAACCCGGTTGCAAGGATGAATAGGTAAAAAATCGTCATACGATACATATTGGTTTGTTACGCTCCTTTTAAAACATCGACCATGGAAAAAACTTTTCCGGTTTCACCGAGAATCAGTTTTTCCGATAAAAATGACACCGCATCGAATGTGCCATGGGCATAGATATCGCGCCCGTTAATGTTATGAACGAATTGGAATGTGGCGTTTTCATCCGGGGAGACCAGGGTATAGGTATGCCATCCATGCCCGCTGATATGTCCTTCAGGGACGCCCATGATTTTTTGTTCCTCGGGGGTTCGGACCTTGACAATCTCCTGGGCCTCAAATGCGACGCCAAGTCTTTTGAAATGGTCAACCATTGCCAGAGCGGTCCCGCTGGTATCCGCCTTGGTTGCCTGGTGGCTCTCTTTTACCGCCATGCTGTACCCATTGAACAATCCTGGAAAGTTATCGGCTGCGTAAGCGATCATGGCTTGCAGCCCGACAATCTGTTTTGCCATGTTGGGTGCGATTACAGCGGAGATGGTTGAAGCAAAAACGGTTTCTTCAAGCGCATCCCTGTCGCCCCCGGTGGTCCCCATAACAAACGGAAGTCCGTGTTTGCAGTAGAACGCAGCGTTTGCATTCACTGCAGAGGGGTGCGTGAAATCAATGGTAATGAATCGGCCATGTTCCTCCTTGATCCGATCGATAATATCTTCCCTGTTTTCAGGACGTACCAGGCGAATGGGATCATCGGTATCCGTTATGTATGTGGCATCGGAAATTTCAGGTCCGGTAAGGGAGTACCGGACCACTTCAAAACGCCTCTCCGATATTACATGGGAAACGAGCATTCTGGCAACGTTTCCGGGAAGACCGTTTATCATTACTTTTTGAATATCCATCAATATGTTATCCTGTTGCTTGAATGAATTGAAATATCAACACGGTACCCGGCGTCATCGCAAATACCGTTCTTTGGTTTTCCAAACGCCCCGAAGCATAATCGACAACCTCTCAGATGCACTTGCAAAAGGAAGCGCATGCGTTTCGGACGGTCTTTAAATTAGCAGGATTTGCGGTATGATAAAAGGGTTTTTATCAGAGTTTTGCGGGCGGTGGTCTATTGCATTTTGGCGTGCAGATTTTTTTCGGCCGCAGCAACGATTTTCCCAAGTGTATACAGGTGAATATCGGATAAATCATCAAGATGACGGTTTAAACGTCCCAGTGCCACCGGGATATATGGCTCAAACCACGGTTTTTGCATAATTCGGCTTAAAAACGCATAAGCGCCGATTGCCTGCATCAGGCGGGCGATGCAGCAGTAGCGGTAACCGGTCAAAAATTGTCCATGATCGTTTAAGCCCGGGGGCCTGTGGGCGTTAAACCGATTTTCGGCGTAAACAATCAGCTTTTCCTGGGTTTCACGTTCAATCTGTACGTAAGGGTCGACCAGAAGCGATGCAAGATCATACTGGATGGGTCCGATGCGGGCACCTTGGAAATCATTGAAATAGTATTGCTTATCCGCAACCATGATGTTTCTGGATTGAAAATCCCGGTGCATAAGCCCGAAACAGGCGTTTCCCAGAATGGTATCGGCAAGGTGTTCGAATTCATGGGCAAGGGCGGAGGCCGGAAGGTCTGTAAATCCGAGATATTCTTTTAAAAATCGGTTTGTGAAGTATCGGCATTCTTTTTCGATTATTAACGGCTTGTCGTACTGGGCACCTTCATACGCCCAGGCCGGGCTAAAGCCTTTTTTGCCAGAAACAGACATTTTCACAAGCAGATCAATGATATTTCGGTAATGGGCGGTATTCTCTTCCGGGTCATTGCATCTGGAAACAATATCTTGTAAATGGTTGTCACCCAGGTCCTGCATAAAGACCAGCCCGGAAAATCGATCGAAATCATAGATCTCCGGCACGGGGATCGCGTTTTGATGTAAATGGGTGCCGATTGCAACAAAGGCGTCGACCTGGGTTGCGTTGCTTTCTGTGTGGATGCCGTGATCGGCCATGATAACGGACCGGTCGCCTTTGCAGATCCGGTACCACTTTCGCTGCGACCCGTCTCCGGCAAGCTTTTTTTTCTCAAACCCAGAAGGCAAGGATGTGCCGTAAACCTGGCTAAATACCCTTGGTGTCATATCATCGGCCACCGCATCCCGGAATCGTTCGGGCGTACCCAGGTCGTTCCAGGTAAGATTGGGCAGAACCCGGGCTTTAATTTTTTCCCCGGACCGTATCATGTCGCGAAAGACATCTATAATGCAGCAGGCGGAATCCGGCTGAATAAATCGGTATATGGTGGGATCAATAACGGATACACCCGTAAACGCGAGCAGCTTGTGGTCATTTTGAATTTGTCCCGAAAAACCGTGTACAAATTCATTTTGGCACACGGAAACCTTGTTGAACAGCGGGTAATCGTGCATTGCGAGGGTTACCGGATACTGATGCGCGTTGTGAGTGTCAAAGATATCGCTAATATCAATATCCGTCAGTATATCGCTGTTGATGACAATAAAAGGTCCGTCTGAGAGAAAATCCGAAAAATTGCCGATCGCCCCGCCCGTACCCAGCAGGGATGGTTCATGTCGAACAAGAATGTCGATCCCGTAACTACGGTCTTTGAGAAAAGATTCGATTTGTTCAGCCAGGTGGTGGGTGTTGACGGCCACGGCGGTTATACCTGCGCTTATCAGCTTGCGGATGACCGTATCGATGATCGGGCGGCCGCACACAGGGAAAAGCGGTTTTGGCAGGTATTCGGTATGCGGCTTCAAACGAGTGCCGAGCCCTGCGGATAATACAATGGCTTTCATGCGTTGGGGGAATCCATACTTCAAATGATATATTCGTTTAGGCTCATCAATGCTTGACAATCCCGTGAAAAGTCGCGATTAGCCGGCTTTGTAAAAAGTTCAAGATCAAGGCTTGCGCAATCCCGAAGAATGCAGCTTACGTAAGTGTAAGTGTATGTCTACAAGGCTTAAGCCGCAAATTCTGAAGGATTGCGCGTAACGCAGATAATG
>SLIE01000493.1 GCA_007135795.1 Desulfobacterales bacterium | reverse complement strand
TGCAGCTGATTTTACAAAACGCCGGCCTGTAACAGAAAAGCCGAGGGAGTGCAGCGGTCTCCCAGCACAGGTGCGAGATCAGGTGAAAATATCGTTGGGCTTATAGGGGTGTGTTCCGAGAATTACTTCAACACCGGATTTGGCTTTGATCTTATCTATTATAATATCCTTGTGGGGACAATGATCGGTAATGCATGGGCTGACATGAACTTTGGTGACCTTTTCATCGACCGCCTTGTTCCAAAGGCTGACCTGGGCAAGACGGGTCACTATGGTGGCCCCGGGGCAGTCGCCGCAGTTTATCAATCCTACGATTTCGGCATCGTCTTTGCGATATCGTTCGAATTCTCCCGCCTTCCTGTTAAAGCCCACCATGCAGCGGGAGCAACCGATACAGACATCATCCATGGCTTTCTTGCATCCAACCAGTAATATTTTTTCCATAGTCAACGTCTCCTTTTTCGTTCGTTTTGACAGTTAAGTTTCGAGTATATGCTTGTAAATGTCTCCTTGTTCATAATTTTGCAAGCGGAAATTGGAACCTGTCTCCACAGTCTTTTTTGTTACAGACAAGGCATGGTTGCTAGTGCGCCTTGTTTTTTCGCAGGGCGAGAAAGAACGGACCAAACACACTTTTGTTTACGGTGGTACGAACGCAAGTGGATGTGCAGGGCGAAATGAAATATCAATTAAATTGACATTTTCCTTTCCGATATGTAAGCATATGCTCATATTCTACCGAAAACAACAGCCATTGTTTATTGTTATAAGATATCAAAATTATATATATATCGCAGAGGTGATCATGGAAAAAAGATTAAAGATTAACAAACCCGATTCCAATGCGACGCAGATTATCCTGGAAAGCATCTCCGATGGAGTGTTCACCATTGACCACAACTGGATTATGACGTCTTTCAACCGGGCTGCCGAAGAAATCACCGGTGTTTCCCGCGAAGAGGCCATCGGCAGGCATTGCTGGGAAGTATTTCGCTCTAACATGTGCGAGAGATACTGTGCCCTGAAGCGGACCATGAAAGAGAATAAACCCTATGTCAGTACGACGACTTACATTATCAACAGCCAGAAAAAGCGCATCCCGATTACCGTGTCCACCTCGCCGTTAATAGACAGCGGCGGCGAGATCCTGGGTGGCGTAGAAACTTTCAGGGATCACACCCTGGTTGAAGAACTGAGAAAGGAACTCTCGTCGCGGTTTCAAATGGCGGACATGGTGAGCAGCAGTCCGGCAATGCAGAAAATTTTCGGCATTCTTCCAAAGATCGCCGAAAGTGACTCAACGGTGCTGATCGAAGGTGAAACCGGGACTGGCAAGGAGTTGGCGGCAAGGGCGATACACAACTCGAGCCCCCGAATGAACAAGCCGTTTGTTGCCATCAACTGCGGCGCGCTGCCGGATACGCTTCTTGAATCCGAATTGTTCGGGTACAAGGCCGGGGCCTTTACCAACGCTGCAAAGGATAAGCCCGGACATTTTGCCTTGGCGGAAGGGGGAACCATTTTTCTCGATGAAATTGGGGATACCAGCCCTGCATTCCAGGCCAAGCTACTGCGGGTTCTGGAAGAAAGGGAATTTCAGCCGCTGGGGGGCGTCAGAAAAATAACGGCGGATATCCGTATTATCGCTGCTACCAATAAAGACCTTTCAATGATGGTCGAAAAGGAAGCATTTCGTCAGGATTTATATTATCGCATCAACGTTGTCCGATTGAAACTCCCGCCGCTCAGGCACCGAATGGAGGACGTGCCGCTCCTGGCGGACTATTTTATCGCCAAATTCAATAAAATCAGGGGTAGGGCCGTCCAAAAACTGGATCCGAAAGTGCTCGAAGCGCTCATGTCCCATGATTTTCCCGGTAATATCCGTGAACTTGAAAATATCATAGAACACGCTTTTGTGCTCTGCTCCGAAGGTGATATCGGGATCGGGCATGTTCCGGGATATATATTTTCGTCCAATCGAATCGCAGACAGGCAGGCGGACGAGGACCCGATGATGTCGGCAGAAAAAAGCGTTATCCTCGGTGCGTTAAAACGGAACCGCTATAGCAGGAAGGCCGCGGCAGCCGAGCTTGGCATACACAAAAGCACCCTGTTTCGCAAAATCAACAAGCTGGGGATAGATCTTCCAAAAGCGGATGGACGTTCCGAACGGTCTATGGTGTAGCGCGTGCAGTGACACTACTGGCCAAACAGTCGATTACCATGAACGGCACGGTCGCTGAAATCGATCCGATGATGTGCAGTTCATGCGGGGTTTGTGTGTCTGTTTGCCCTTATTCGGCGCCTGAGTATATAGAGCAGGGGCCACATATTGGGAAAAGTTCGATTAACGCGGTTTTATGCAAAGGGTGCGGCCTTTGTACAGCGTCGTGCCGCAGTGGGGCCATTCATTTAAAAGGGTTTGACAACGATCAGATATTTGCAGAAATATTTGCTCTTGGTGAAGAAGCCTTTGCATAAATTTTTAAATTACAAGTCGCAATAATGCGACGCGTTGCGTCGCATTATTGCGTCATTGCCTGCCTCTCCGCTTTTTTCCGAAAGATCCATTTGTTTTCAACTGCCTGTAATAATGTCTATTTTGATGGATGTACGGGTTCACCTTTTGTTTGGCACGTTTAATGCTTTGATTAATGCAGAAGAGGGAGGGGAGATGAAGATTGCGCTGACAGTATGGGAAGACAGGATTTCGCCGGTGTTTGACGCTGCGACCACGCTGCTTCTTGCGGAACTGGAGGAGAGCGGCATATCGGAAAAACATCTAGCCCCATTGCCGCCTGTCAGTTCATTGAGACTCCCTGAAACGCTTCAGGCAATGGGTGTTTCAATTTTGATTTGCGGCGCCATTTCGGAAGGGCATGCAAATCGACTCGCTTCCAATGGCATAGAACTGATTCCATTTGTTTCCGGGAAAACTGAACATATTCTTGAAGTGTTTGCACAGGGAAAGCCGATCGTTCCGGCTTTTTCAATGCCGGGATGCGGAAGAAGGGGTTCCGGCAGGATGACAAAGATGAATTGCAAGGGGGTGACTAAAATGCCGAAAAAAGACGGTACAGGCCCTACGGGCAAAGGAAAAGGGAGTGGCAAGGGCCGGGGAGGATGCAAATCAGAACCCGGGCCCGGAGTCGGTAAAGAAAAAGGCACCGGCCGAGGCCGGGGAGGCAGGGGCGAGCCAGGCCAGGGTGGCCGGCAGCGGTAGAGACAAGGCATGCTTTGTCTCTCAACGTAGAGACAAAGTCCTGCCTTGTTTATCAACGTAGAGACATAGTCTTGTCTTGTCTTGTCTCTACAAAAACATGCGGAGGTAGAAAATGCCTGGATTTAACAGACGCGGTCCTTTGGGTGCCGGGCCCATGACGGGTGGCGGCAGGGGTTTCTGCACCGGACTTGGAAGAGGGTATAGAGGCACCAGGGGTTTTAACGCCGGATTCGGCTGGGGTTCCCCGTCCGGGTACAATTCTTATCCGGATGATTCGGCCAGTGACCTCAATAGCTTAAAAGCGCAGGCACATTCGATCAGGGAGATGCTCGATGAGCTAAGTCGAAAAATAGCGGAGATGGAAAAAGCATGAACGTGTTATTGGTCCAGCTTTCCCCTGATCCAGGAGATGAGGAAATCGGTATCCTGCTAAAGAACCCGGATCGGGCCCGGGCCACCACTGCTTCATTTTCTAAAAATGCGCTTTCAAGATTCGGGAAATGCTCTACCATTAGAAACAATGGACATGTTCAGGGCGGATGCATGGTGCCGGTCAATTTGCTGGCCGAACACAAGGTTAATGTTCTTATTGTAGGGGGTATCGGCATGCGTCCGCTGATGGGGTTTCGGCAAGTCGGCATTTCCGTATATCACGAAGCCATGCGCGAGGAGATAAAACCGGTTGTGGAAGACTTGATTGCCGGAAGGCTTCAGGAAATACAAAATGAACAGGTATGCGGCGGCGGTGCATGAACCATTCGTAAGATTTTATTGAGAGGTTGTAATGAAAATAGCAGTCACATCAACGGGTAAAAATCTGGAGTCGCCGATAGATTCGCGTTTTGGAAGAGCAGCGTATCTGATTGTCGTGGATACCGAGAGCCTGGCGTTCGAGGCTGTCGACAATACAGCGAGTGTGAACGCATTTAAAGGGGCCGGCATACAGGCAGCTGCGACGATAAGCAAAAAAGGGGCGAAAGCCTTGCTCACGGGGTACTGCGGACCCAAGGCGTTTCAGGCACTCGAAGCGGCAAAGATCAAAGTGGCAAACGATGTTACCGGAACTGTGAAAGATGCGATAGCCGCATTCAATGCCGGTAAAATTCAATTTTCTGATAACCCGAACGTGGATGCTCACTGGTAGGGGCGTCTAATATATAAGGAGAACAGGATGATCATCAGCGTGGCAAGCGGGAAGGGGGGTACGGGGAAGACAACGATTGCCACCAACCTTGCGCTTTCCTGTAAAGAAGAGGTACAGCTTCTCGACTGTGATGTGGAAGAACCGAATGCGCACCTTTTTATCAAACCGGAGATTTTTCATGTTGAGAAAGTCTTCGCACCGGTTCCAAGCGTGAATATGGAAAAGTGCACCCTTTGTGGCAAATGCGCCGAAATATGTCAGTTTAATGCCATCGTGGTTCTTGGGGAAACGGTTCTGCCGTTTCCCGAGCTGTGCCATGGCTGCGGCGGCTGCATGGCCATTTGCCCGGAAGGGGCTATTACGGAGGATGGCCGGGAACTTGGCGTTATTGAAAGCGGCAGTTGCGGAAACATTGTATTCATGCATGGAAAGCTCCGGATTGGCGAAGCCATGGCGCCCCCCTTGATCCGGAAGGTACGGAAAAATTCAAGGAAGGATCTCTTGACGATAATTGATGCGCCTCCTGGAACGTCATGTCCGGTTAT
>SLIE01000491.1 GCA_007135795.1 Desulfobacterales bacterium | reverse complement strand
CTCCTGTGGCGGGAACGTCTCGGTTAAAAGCGAAAAAGACCGCGGTACACACGTTACCGCCAGAATTCCAAGCCATTCGGAAAATGATGAAAAACAATATGATAAGAGTTATGATCGTTGATGATCATGCCATTGTCCGCCAGGGCTTGAAGCAGGTCATCGAAAATGCAAAAGATCTGGCGGTCTGCAAGGAAGCGTCCTCAGGGCGCGAAGCCATTGCCAGCGCCATTGCCGGCGACTGCGACGTGGTCCTGCTTGATATTACCATGCCCGACGCCCACGGCATCGATGTACTCAAGCATATCAAACAAGCCCGGCCTGAAATAGCCGTGATCATCCTCTCCATGCACGCGGAGGATCAATACGGCTTGCGGGCATTGCGGGCAGGCGCTTCAAGCTACCTCACAAAGGACTGCGAAGCCTCGGAACTCATTGAAGCGATTCAAAAGGCCCATGCCGGCAGGAAATATATCAGCTCGTCCATTGCCCAACTCATCGCCGATGACATCGGCAGCTACAAAGGGGATTTACCCAATGAAATTCTATCTGACCGTGAATATCAGATTCTTTGCATGATCGCGGCAGGCAAGCGGATCAAGGATATCGCCGACAACCTGGGGTTAAGTCCCAAAACGGTAAGCACATACCGCAATCGCTTGCTGCATAAGCTTAACATGCAAACCAACGAACAGCTCACAAGCTATGCCCGCAATCACCGCCTGCTCGATTAACACCCGATTGACATTTGATGTCGCCGGCGTGCAGGGTTGGAAGATCTGCCCGATTTAAAAATAGAAGCTATCTCGAAAAAACCTGGGAGCGGACCATGGATGGCTTACAACGAATTCTTACATTCCCGCCTGCCTGTGTTCAGCTTCCCACCTTTGTAAGTATACGTCTTACAAAACAATATGAGATAGACTGGATAGACAGAGAGCGAGGGATTCATTAAGGTGTCCTTCAGACGAATCATTGATCTACGCATTTGTCGCTTTGCATCGTTGACCCATTAGTCCGGAAACCTGTGTTGGCGATCACTTCATTGTAAAACAGGTTGATGGTGAAGAGGCTGTAAGGGCAATCCGGTCTTTTGAAGAAGCTGACATGGCCACAACCGGTAACGCTCGGTGCATAAAAAATCTAAGGGGTATCTGACAATGAAAGCACTGCACAAGAAAGATTTCCCACGCGGAACGGAAAACATTCTGGTTGTCGATGATGACAAGGCCATTGTCAAACTTCTCAAAATAGTATTGGAGTCGCTTGGTTATAAGACCACTTGTGAGTCATGTCCCAAAGAGGCTTTAACCCTTTTTACAAAACAACCCCATCATTACGATCTTGTTATCACCGACTACGAAATGACGCCGATTAACGGATTTCAGCTTGCGTCGTCCATTTCCCGGATTCGCCCGGGTATTCCCATCCTCGCGCACACTGGCAGTCCGGCCCGGGCATACCGGCATACTGTCTTTCAAAACGTGATGGAAAAACCCATCTCGCTCAAAGGTATCGCCGTTACAATCCGCCAGGCGCTGGACTACAGTCCAGTCTCTCCGGAAAACGCCTCTATCAGCAATTCGATTTCAGCAAATCACCGTAAAAACAGTAAATCAGTCTTGTAGGAATGCGACTGACAGAAAAAACCGGCAAATGACGGACAGACAAGAAGAGTGCCAGGTCGTATTATATCAGTTGCCTGCTTGATTTACCGTATCAGATGCAGAAACGATCAATACTTCACAAAATTTAACCCGATCTCTATTTTATGGCAATGCCGTCAACGTGACGACTTTATCCGGGTTGTGAAGACCCGGGGCCGACTGATTCCTCGAGGAGTTTCTTTAATGGCCATGCCCGATTCAACAATTCCTCGACCAGACAAAACATGTAAAATTTTATTCAGGAGATTTTTAATGGCAGCAAATTTTCGTATAAAGCTCCATCGCAAGACGAACAACATCCGCATGAAACTGTGTGGCGATTTTGATGGAATGTCTGCAATGGAGCTTATTTGTGCAATTAAAGACAACTCAACTTCTGCAAAAAGAATCTATATTGAAACTGACGGGCTGAACTCTCTTTTGCCCTTTGGTTTGGATGTATTTCAAAAGAAATTGTCCTTACCACCCGCAATATCCGGCAAACTTTTATTTATCGGCAATCACAGCCAGGCAATCGCACCAAAAGGCACCAGCTTTATCAACCTGAGCCAGGGGACGAACTCGGCTTCAGGCATGGGAAGGGAAAGTGCCCACTACGCCAAAGGTTCATAGGGTGACAATAAAGTTTGCCATGAAAAGAATATTGATCATCAATAACCAGACAAAGATAAGTAAATTCTTCTATGACGAGTTGATCCATGAAGGATACGCCATCCGCATCATCAAAGTGGAAACTCTAGATTTTACAGACCTGGATATTTCTTCAGAGGATCTGGTCATTATCAATCTGCATCCTGATACCCATCTGGCATCGGATGTATACCAGAACTTCAAACTGCATTTTCCCAATTTTTCGGTTCTCGTGTTAAAGCGTCATCATACCCTTGAGAGCCTGATTGCCGCCATAACCAACGTATTCCGGCAACATGGTTCCCAACGGGCAAGCGGACATTTTAACGGGAGTCGGAAATATTCGTAAAAGCCGGACTCAATTAGCAATCGCGTGCCTGAACCAAAAGCAGGATTTCGTCAAGTGGCGGGGGAATTGACGAAAGACGGTTTTTCGTTCAGGCACCACCAATCCACGACTACATAAAGGTAATATGGAAACTGCCTGGAAAAAACGAAAAGTCGTGATTGTCGGCGCCGGTGCGGTCGGTTCCACCTTTGCCTATGCCCTGGCCCAAAGCGGACCGGCCGACCAGATCGCACTCCTTGACCAGAACCGGGATTTCGCTGAAGGACAGGCGCTCGACCTCCTCCACGGCGCAGCTTATTTTCCATCCGTCGATATATGGGTCGGTGATAAATCCGACTATTCAGATGCCGCCTTGATCGTGGTCACCGCCGGAGCCAAGCAGACACCGGGAGAATCACGACTTGACCTGATGAAACGAAATGTTTCCATCATCGAGAAGATAGTGGATGACATTGTTGAGCAGGATTCCCAGGCAGTACTTCTGATGGTGTCGAACCCGGTCGATATTCTTACCCGCGTTGCCCAGAAAAGATCCGGATGGCCCCGTGGTCGCGTCCTCAGTTCGGGCACCGTTCTCGACAGTGCCCGTCTGCGTTATACCATCAGCCGACACTGCGATGTGGATGTACACAATGTGCATGCCTATATACTGGGCGAGCACGGGGACAGTGAATTTGCGGCCTGGTCCATGACGCATATCGGCGGAGTCAATATTGAGACGTATTGTGTTTTATGTAAAAAATGTGATAATTGGGATGAGGAACGCAAACAAATCGAAGAATCGGTTCGGCAGTCCGCCTATCACATCATTGATTATAAAGGCGCCACATGGTTTGCCGTGGGCCTTGCATTGACCCGGATTGCAGATGCCGTGTTGCGGAACCGGAAAAGCGTACTTACCGTCTCAGCGTATCTGCAGGGTGAATACGGCATCGATGATGTCGCCATGAGTGTTCCGTGCCTGGTTTCGGCACAAGGGGTTGAAAAGATAATCGAAAGCAAGCTCCCGGACAATGAACAGGAAGCCCTGGAGCGCTCGGCGGGAATACTTAAAAGATACATTGCACAACTCGAATGAGGTCCTCGGAAGAATCAGACACAACCGGCACCATCACGGTCAAGGCAAGGAGCATTTATGGTTACCGCTTTCTTTCGAATTCTGCTGTATGCCGTTATCATTATCCTTCCGGTCATCCTGGTAACCGTTTTAATCGATTCAACCGATCCATTCCTCTACGAGTTGGGCCGAAACACAGCCCTTGCCGGGTTTATGATCCTGATATGCCAAGTGGTTCTGGCGAGCCGCTTCAAATGGATCGAGCGGGCTTTCGGCCTGGATATCCTCTTGCGATTCCACAAACACATGGCAGTGGCCGCTGCTGTATTGCTCCTTCTCCACCCCCTTCTCCTTTCTGCCGGCCGGGGAGACATGCACCTGCTGATCCCCCTGGCGCACCCCTGGTTTATCACGCTGGGGAGAGTCGCCCTTGCCCTCATACTGATCAACGTGGTCGTAAGCATGTTTCGGGCCAGGCTGAACCTGAAATTCGAAACCTGGCGCCTGGTGCATGACATATTCGGGCCAATCATCGTTCTTTTCGCCTTTATTCATTCAATTCTTGTCGGGCATGACATGCAGCACCCTTTCATGCGGACACTGTGGTTCATCCTGTTGATTTTCTCCCTGCTTCTTTTTGCCTGGCATCGCATTATCCGGCCATGGCGCCTGAAACAGCACCCATGGCGCGTAATCGATGTCCAGCCGGAGAGCTCCAACGTCTGGACCGTTAAACTGGCACCTCCGGAAGGGGGCCGGGTATTTGACTACCTTCCGGGCCAATTCCAGTTCATTACATTTTACAGGGACCGAAACCTGCCGGTGGAAGAACATCACTGGACCATTTCATCGAGTCCCACCGAAAAAAATTACGTTTCTTCCACCATTAAAGCACTCGGTGATTTTACGAGCACCATCAAGGATACGCGTCCCGGTGACACGGCATCCGTACATGCTCCTTTTGGTCGATTCTCTTATGTCTTGAACCCGCCGGAAGCAAAGATGGTCTTTGTGGCCGGGGGAATCGGTATTACGCCGCTCATGAGCATGCTGCGACATATGCGCGACACCGGAAACACCCGCTCGGTCACCCTGTTCTATGGCAACCCGGACACCGACCAGATCGTGTTTCAACGAGAACTCAGTGAAATGGAAGCAGGGGGCAAACCCGCCCTCAAAGTGATTCACGTCCTGTCTGCTTCCGATGAAAACTGGCATGGCGAGCGCGGTCAT
>SLIE01000381.1 GCA_007135795.1 Desulfobacterales bacterium | reverse complement strand
TTTTTAATCAGTGCATGAACGAACGCGTTTTCTTCAGTTGACCACCGGTTCGCCACGTCCGGTCACGCTCAACTTCATTTCTCATTGCACTCGTATTCCTTATGAATCACATGCAGAATTTTTTTCCCTGGTCGATTAAACAGTAGCGGGATCTGAATGACTATCGAAATGCAGATAAAAAATGGTAAGGGGTTCTTTATTCCATTACTATTCTTTTTCATCGTTACCCTTTTCCTGAGTTGCAAGTCTTCTTCATCGCAACCATCACAGCCGATGATTGCCGTGCACCCTTCCGACGTGACAATTACCGAACCCGAAGCAGCCGTTTTCAGGGTGTCAGCCACCTCTGATTCACCGCTGTCGTACCAATGGCGTCGGGATAAAACGGACATCCCGGGCGAAACCGGCAATGAATACAACCTCGATCCCACATTGGTTGCAGACGACGGGGCCCGGTTTTCAGTAATGGTAACCAACCCGCATGGCAGCGTTACCAGCCAGGCAGCCACCCTGACGGTCAATCCCTACATCCCCCAACCCCCGGTGATTGTGGTTCAACCCGCCGACGTGACCGTAACTGAGCCCGAACCTGCCGTTTTCAATGTATCGGCCTCCGGAGATGGCCCGTTGTCCTACCAATGGTTCAAAAACGGCATACCTTTACCCGATTCCATCACAAATCATATGCGCGCGTATTTGACACTGGACGAGGAAACGGGGTTCGTTTTCCATGACGCCTATGGCGATAATCACGGACATTGCGCCGGTGAGATCGATGCCGATTGCCCCCTTCCCGCTCCCGGCCGCGTCAATGGCGGACAGTCATTTGACGGCAACACCACGGGCATCGATGTACCGGCGGGGCCCGCTTTCAACTGGGCCAATTGCGACAGTTTTTCCATTGAATTCTGGGTAAAAGCGGTCCCCGGGCAAACCTGCAGTACCAGCGATCAGGTTATGGTTGGCCGTGTCGATAACAATACCGGGCTCAGGTGGACCTTGGGTTGTGCAGGCGGCTCCGGCCGTGCCCGTTTTCAATTGGCCGATGCCGATGGGACCACTATGACAATAGAAAGCGAC
Source organism: Desulfobacterales bacterium (assembly GCA_007135795.1). Classification (GTDB taxonomy): domain Bacteria; phylum Desulfobacterota; class Desulfobacteria; order Desulfobacterales; family Desulfosalsimonadaceae; genus B1SED10-16. The sequence goes on along the minus strand of SLIE01000381.1, from coordinate 3,888 downwards.
AAGGTTATCACCACCGGCGCCTGGCACCATATCGTTGGCGTCCGCGACGGAGTCAACGACATCAATGCCTTGTATGTCGATGGCACCGATGTCGTTTCTGTGGCTCAATCCTATAACGGCGGCTTCGATTCCATAACAGCCCCCTTAAACATCGGATATCTGGATTCAGGGGAATATTTTGAGGGAGTGCTCGACGAAGTTGCAGTTTATGACGGGGTATTTTCCGAAAATGAAATCCGGACACGTTATTTCCTGTCTCGCGGATACTTGGAAACCTGTGATATGCCGGTCAGGATCATGCCGACGGGGGACTCGATTACCTATGGTAAATCGTCGGGCATCAGCGATGTGGCCAAGATGACATCTTACCGCAAAAATCTCTGGGATATGCTGATGATGTCCCGCTATAACGTTAATTTTGTAGGCAACCTGATGAACGGTGAGTTTTATCAGTTCAGCGAAGGGTTTGATCCATATCATGAAGGCCATGGCGGATGGACGGACCAGCAGGTGTCTTACCATGTATACGACTGGCTGGTTGAAAACCCGGCGGAGATCGTTTTGCTGCACATTGGCACCAATCATCGAACGAACGACAAACCACGACATGTGGCGCAAATACTCGATGCGATCAATTGGTACGAAGATGATTATGAAACAAGCGTTACGGTTATTCTGGCCCGCATCATCAACCGGATCACGAATCATTCCCTGACAAGCGCGTATAACGACAATGTCGTGGCCATGGCGCAATCCCGCATTGATAATGATGGCGATAAAATCATCATTGTCGACATGGAATTCGGCGCCGGTCTGAATTACAGCCAGGAACCAGATGGTGATATGTGGGATAATTTGCACCCCTTTAAAACCGGTTATGCCAAAATGGCCGGGGTATGGTTTGATGCCCTGGATGACATTTTGCCCGACTGCCGATTTTTTTCGATAAACAATACCTTGAAGTTACCCAGAACACGAAGAATGAATGACGACGGCGCCCGGTTTTCCGTACTCGTGACCAGTCCATACGGCAGTGTCACCAGTCGGTCGGCCACACTGACGGTTCATGCGGACGCCATGCCGTAACACCAATGGCACCCCTGCAAAGCCCTGTCCGGACACTTCCCGCCGCTCCTTTCACTAAATTGAATCCCATTGCAACATGACTGGTGGCATGGTAGTAATTTACAAAGCCGTCTGATCGCTACTTTTACGACGCCATCAAAGATGACGGCGTCGTAAAAATCACTTATACCGCCCTCTTCCACAGACAAAGGAGAAACGACCATGTTTATCGACTTGCTCAGATCCCGGAGAAGTATCCGGCAATACCAGGACAAACCGGTGGAAACGGAAAAGATCGACCTGCTGATCGAGGCCGCCCTGAGATCATTTTCCTCCCGCAACACCCAGCCGTGGGAATTTGTCGTGGTCACTGATCCGGACCTGATCAGCCGGCTTGCCAAAGCCAGGCCGTCCGGAAGCACCTTTCTGGCAAACGCGAAGCTGGCATTCGTCATTTGCGCGGATACCGCCAAAACGGATGTCTGGGTGGAAGATGCAAGCATCGCCGCAACGATTCTGCACCTGACCGCTTCGGATATCGGACTGGGCAGCTGCTGGGCGCAAATCCGCCTGCGCGACCATGATTCTCAGACAAGCGCCAGTGCATATGTGGCCGGATTGCTTGGATTACGGGAAGGCCTGGAAGTCGAATCAATCATCGGCATGGGTTACCCGGCTGAAACCAAACCCCCCCATCCTTCGGACGCGCTGCGTTTTGATAAAATCAGCCGTGAAAAATACGGGCAAAAGACCTGACAAAAAACGATATTCCCCCGAAATCCTCAAAGGCGCCATAAAAGCCCACCCCATATTGTTTTACAATGACGAATTGTTTGTCGACAACATCCATTACGTTTCACCAGAAATCCATTTTCAAAAGGGCGGCGCCATCGAGGAGATCGACATATGGCTCGAAAACGTGAGGAGAAACAATGAAAACGTTCGCGAATTAAACACGTATAACGAAAGACGCGCACTTGCCCCAGGGGGTTCTGGACGAGGGGGTCAACTTCATGCAAAAACCGTTTTCCATCCGGGAGTTGTCCACCCATGGTGCGCGAGACGCTTTAGGCGTCGTCAAAACTTCATCGGCAGGTAAACAATTGAAACTTTTTTAAATCCTGTACCTGTAAAACCATTAACTACCGGATTGGATTTATCCGACGGCATCAGCCGTATTCTACAGATATTTATCGTTATCGCTTTTATTTCGTCTTTTTTCAAAAAAAGGACCTATGAAGTGGGACAATATTTTTGGCTGCTGTTTTGATTAACCTCTGTCACGCATGTCACACCGGTAATGACCCCCACCCTCTCTGGGATCCCTGCCCGGATAATTAATTTTCCCTATTGCCCTTCACCGGCAAACCAGCTATGCCGACTCCCAGGCGTCAAGCTTGGCCATAACCGCATCGTAGGTATCATAGGATATCTCCGGAAGCCAACCGCCAAAAGCGTCCAGCGCACCCTGAAACCCTGTTTCGATGCCTTTTCGGATGTCTTCAATTTTTGACGGGTCCCCGCCGGCAATGCCCACAGCCAGCTGAAAGATACGCTCAGACGTCTGTTTCACGCCGAAATAGCCGTCTTCTGAAACCAGCTCCCGGGCCGCCGACTGGCGGATAGTAACGATATCCATGGATGCTTCTTCCATCCCGATCTTACAATCGATCCCCTGTTGTTTGAAAATACTTAAAACAAGGCTTCGTAACAGCTCAAAGCCGTCAATGGGTTTTTCTGAAACCGTCATTGAACGGTTATAGGTAACGGTTGACTCCATCCGATAATTGATCTTTAGCGAATGACTCGTCAACAATGTGTTTTCCGGATTGGAAAAGGGGGCGGCGTTATCGTTGCCGGATTCAATTGCCTGATTGTTTTTCAAATACATTGGTGATCCGAGTAAATTACCACCTGCCGCATCGATCATGATCTTGCCTCCCTGCAACGAATTATTTAGCTTGTTTTCTTACCGTGCATCCCTGCACGATTGATAACCATCAACCTTTTAAATATATATCGACCGCAGACCGACAAACTTTAGAAATATTGTTCCGCCATGGATACTTGCCGGAGCGAGTCGGTTGATGAAGCCCAACGCCAACCACGTCCCAAACTGAATCTTGATTTCGGCTGTTTTAACGCCGATCAGATATCGGATTACTTCTAACGGGTGGGGAGACCAACAGTTTGCATATATCAAGAACTTACCGGCTTCGCCGGGGTTGAATGCCAGGCGGGAGCCTGGCGCTCCCACGGGGGCGTACTAACGGCACCTTACGCTTTGCATATAAAGTAGTGAACATACGAAATGATCAATTTCATTTTGACGGGACTATAAAATGTTTTAAAATATTGTTTCGCCATGCATAATTGCCGGAGCGAGTCGGTTGGTGAAGCCCAACGCCAACCCACATCCGATCCGTATTTCCAAAGCTGAATTTTGATTTCGGCTATTAACCAGATATCGGATTACTTCTAACGGGTGGGGAGACCAACAGTTTACAAATATAAAGAACTTACCGGCTTTGCCGGGTTTAAATGCCAGGCGGGAGCCTGGCGCTCCCACGAGGGGGAGTATTGGCCGGCACCTTAGGCTTTGCATATAAAGTAGTGACCATACAAAATGATCAATTTCAACCGGGTGGTGCCGGGTATTGCCCGTGGCAACAATTGCAGGAGACTGTTTTTTGTTGACAACTGTCAATCATATCAGCTCTTGGCGAGCGCAGATAAGCGACCTGTGGCCCTGAAGTTTATCACAGGGCCCTCTAAAGCAAGCCATAGAGATATAAGCGTTCTCATGCAGTTGCCAGGGCAACA
>SLIE01000216.1 GCA_007135795.1 Desulfobacterales bacterium | reverse complement strand
TTCAAGATCCAGGATCTCACTTTTTTTACGATTCAGCAAGTACATTGACACTTCTGGCGGAACAAACCCATGCGCATGATTTTACCCGCTCTTCATTGTTTCCAGGCGAAGGCGCCTCAGAAAACTAAGTCCCATGGACTCCACAGATTGCGTGACACCCCTCCCCTGACAACATCGGCACGTTTCGAAATTAATCGATCTGATGGAAGGCCGGATGCGCTGCCTGGACATTTCGAGCAGTCCGAATTGAGATATCCGCCCCACTTTGGTTCTTGCCTTGTCTGCCTTGAGATGATTCTTAAGGGTGCGCTCAACCTTCAGGTTGTGTTTTCGGTCGCGCATGTCTATAAAATCGATAACGATCAAGCCACCAAAGTCGCGCAGGCGAAGCTGACGGGCAATTTCCTCGGCCGCTTCCATGTTGGTCAAAAGTGCGGTCTCGCCAAAGGAGCTTTTTTGCGTGGCTTTACCGGAATTGACATCGATGGAAACCATCGCTTCCGTCTGCTCGATGACAACGGACCCGCCTGATTTGAGTTTGACACGATTATCGAAAATCGAGGCGATCTGGTCTTCCAGTTGATACTTTGTAAAAAGGGGTTTATCCGCCTGATATCGCTTAATGATTTTCGTGTGTTGAGGGGAAATAATCTGCAGGAATTCTTTCACCTCCTGGTAGATGGTATCATCATCGATCAATATTTCGTTTACGTCGGCCGTAAAGGAGTCCCTGATGGCACGGACAGCTATGTTTCGGTCTTTGTACAAAAGCGCCGGAGCCTTTTCTTCCAGCCCCTTTTTTTTAATATTCTTCCACAGGCGTGTAAGATATCGGATATCACCTGAAAGCGTGGTCTTGTTACATCCTTCTCCCGCCGTTCTTACGATCAGGCCGTAATCCTCTGGAATTTTAAGGCTGCTGATCACTTCCTTAATCCGTTTGCGCTCCGCTTCGTCACTGACCTTTCTGGAAACGCCCCTTGTCTTGCCCCCGGGCATCAGAACCGTGTATCGTCCCGGCAAAGAGATATAGGTGGTGAGCATGGATCCTTTTTCCATGATGGGATCATTTGAGACCTGTACAAGAAGTTCCTGACCACGCCGGATGATGTTTTTCAATGATTGTCCGCCGGAAGGGTCATCAATAAAATATTCAGGATGAATCTCCTGTTTTTGCAAAAAGCCATTTCTTTCGGCTCCGTAATCTACAAAGACCGCCTGGAGACTTGGTTCTACGCGGGAAACAATCGCCTTGTAAATATTCCCCTGGGTAATTTCGCGCGCCGTGGTTTCAATGTTAAACTCTTCGAGCCTGTTATCCGTTACTTTCGCAATCCGGGATTCTTCCGGATCAACTGCATTTATCAAAATTTTACTTGCCATGTTTTCGTGCCCTTGCTTACATTTCTGATCTTTAAATTATTAGAGGATTTCTCAACGGAATTACTGGGCAGTATTTCTGCTGGAAGATGATTGACGACTCGTAAAAATTCCAATATCGGTGTTACGCGCAATCCTTCAGAATTTGCGGCTTACACCTTGTAGACATACACGTACACGTAAGTACTCTGCATTCTTCAGCATTGCGCAAGCCTTGATCTGGAAATTTTTACCAAGCCGTCTGATCGCAACTTTTTACGAGTGCATCATGATTGATTTTTTAAATAAAACCCTGCATTGTATCTAAATCGATTAACCAATAAAAACCGGATCTCCTGCCGCATTTTGAATATCAAATTGAAGGTTTTTATCTTCCTGAGGGCCAATATTGAGAATCAATATTTTTATCTATTATAAACTTCATTTTTTTTACATAAATGGAGAGAGCAATGCTTTCCAAGATTTTAAAGCAGGAGAACAATTATCAAAAATGGAATCAAATTTATAAGGTCAGGAATTTATATTATGTTTCAATTAAATGATAATAAGAAATTGCAGGTGACAAGTCAAATCTTTTCTGGCATTAGGGACTTATCTGCAATCTTGATATTTATCACTAAGTGTGGCATGAGAAGTTCATGCGACATGCGTGCCGGGATGCACCAATACCTGGCCGATAATTTCGCCTGGCATGATCATGCCAACCTGGCTTCCGAATTGCAAAAAGTCTATACCCGCCCTGGCTCAAACGCAGGAAAAACAGTCACAGGGCAGAGAACGATCTTTTGCACAACATCCACATCGATTAAATGAAAGAATGGTTGTTTATTATGGACCCAAAATATCACCCCGGTAAAATAGAAACCCGGTGGCAATCGGTATGGGCTGAAAAAAAGACGTTTTCAGTACAAACAGATCCTTCTCGGGAAAAATTTTACCTTCTGGAGATGTTTCCCTATCCTTCCGGTCGAATTCATATCGGTCACGTGCGAAATTATACCATAGGCGATGTTGTGGCCCGTTACAAGCGTATGTGCGGCTATAATGTTTTACACCCCATGGGATGGGACGCATTCGGAATGCCTGCAGAAAATGCCGCCATTGCAAATAACACCCACCCGGCGCGTTGGACGTATGACAACATTGCAGCCATGCGCAGAGAACTGAAACAACTAGGATTCAGTTATGACTGGGATCGGGAAATCACTACGTGCACACCGGATTACTACCGGTGGGAGCAGTGGTTGTTTACAAAAATGTACGAAAAAGACATGGTCTACAGGAAAGAGTCCTATGTCAACTGGTGCGATCGCTGCCAGACCGTACTTGCCAACGAACAGGTGGAGGCCGGAGAATGCTGGCGATGTGGAGATCCCGTAAGACAGAAAAAACTGTGGCAATGGTTTTTCCGGATTACGGATTATGCGGAAGACCTCCTCCAATATTGCGACCGTCTCGACGGTTGGCCCGAAAAAGTCACCATGATGCAGAAAAACTGGATCGGAAAGAGTATCGGCGCTGAAATCGATTTTCACGTAGCCAATATGGATGAAACAATCAAGGTGTTCACGACCCGGCCAGATACCATTTTCGGCGCGACATTCATGTGCCTCGCACCGGAACATCCTTTGGTTGAAAGGCTATCCGCCAATACACCTCAGCAGGTCGGCGTGTCCGAATTTGTTGAACGCATGTCGCGTGAAAGTCATGTCGACCGTGTCATGGACAATTATGAGAAGGAAGGCGTTTTTACCGGCGCATGGTGCATCAACCCCGCCAATGGGCGTAAAATGCCCATCTATATCGCCAACTTTGCTTTAATGGAGTACGGTACCGGTGCAGTTATGTCTGTTCCGGCGCATGATCAAAGAGATTTTGAGTTTGCTAAAAAATACGGTCTGGAAATTGTCGTAGTGATAAAGCCTGGAGAGGCGGATGAATCTGAAATCGCGCAATCCGAAGCATACACAGACGATGGCGTAATGATAAACTCCGGGGATTTTACCGGGGTGGACAACATTAGCGGAAAAACGGCAATAATCGAATATTTCGAAAAATCGGGAACGGGCACGCGCTCGATTAACTACCGGCTCAGAGACTGGGGCATATCCCGTCAACGTTACTGGGGGGCACCTATTCCGATCATCCACTGCGATGCTTGCGGCACGGTTGCCGTACCGGAAAAAGACCTGCCCGTAGTGCTCCCGGAAGACGCCGACCTGCTTAAAGGCGGAAAGTCCCCCCTTAATGAACTGTCTGATTTTGTCAATACCACGTGTCCCCGGTGCGACTCTCCCGCCAAAAGAGAAACCGACACCATGGACACGTTCGTCGAATCGTCATGGTACTTTGAACGCTACTGCAGTCCGAACCACGACAAGGCGATATTTGAACCCGGTGCGGTAAAATACTGGATGCCCGTGGATCAATACATCGGCGGCGTGGAACATGCGGTAATGCATTTACTGTACTCACGTTATTTCACCCGAGTGCTTCACGAACTGGGACTGGTGGACTTCAAGGAACCTTTTACCCGCCTGCTCACCCAGGGGATGGTCTGCAAGGAAACCGTTCGCTGTGAGACTCATGGTTTTTTATACCCGGAAGAAACACAATACCAGGAAGAAACCCCCCACTGCCGAAAATGCGGGAAACAGGCGGCGGTCGGGCGGGTGGAAAAGATGTCCAAGTCCAAGAAGAATGTAATCGATCCGAATGCCCTTGTGGACAACTATGGCGCGGACACGGTCCGGCTCTTTTGCCTGTTCGCAGCCCCGCCCGAGCGTGATCTGGAGTGGAGCGAACAGGGCGTCGAGGGATCTTTCAGGTTCTTGAATCGGGTATGGCGATTATATGCCAAATGGGCCGATTGCCTTGCAAATCAGAAACCGTATACCGGGGGACCATCATCTCTATCGAACAATGCCCGGGAATTGTATATCAAGACCCACCAGACCATTAAAAAAGTAACTGACGACATAGAACAGCGATTTCATTTTAACACGGCCATCAGCGCCGTAATGGAACTCACCAATCAATTGAATGTTGTAGAGCCGGAATCAGCAGATGTTGATACAAAAGGGGTAATGCGCTTTGCACTTGATTCCATTGCGGTTCTACTCTCACCCATCGTGCCTCATATTACCGAAGAACTCTGGGAATCTATGGGAAGTGAAGCCGGAGAACTTTGTGATCAGCCATGGCCCTCTTATCGGGGAGACAGCCTGATCACGGATACCCGGTTGATCGTTGTCCAGGTGAATGGAAAGCTGCGTGGCAAATTTGAGGTCGACGCCGCGACTGACGACGAGACAATCAAAAAGCGTGCTCTCTCGGACCCCAATGTCACCCGGTTTATCGAAGAGAAAAAAATCAGGAAAATCATTGTGGTAAAGAACAAGCTGGTCAATATTGTTATATGATGCACTTGCAGTAAGTGGTGCAAGCAACGTTCCTGCAACACTGACCGTTGCTTGCACCCTAACCCGTTCTAAGAACACAAGTACGGTTCCAACATAATTCGCTGCATCTGGCAGTCCAGCATCATAAACAGGAAGCCCATCGCAAATCTGGATAAGCATAAAAAATGG
>SLIE01000375.1 GCA_007135795.1 Desulfobacterales bacterium | reverse complement strand
GTCTGGCAAGCACCAGGGCTTCTTCTCCACTGGCAGCCTCACCTGCGACCTGGACACCCGGTTGTTCTGCTATCATGCTGATCAATCCTTGTCGCATGACCTTGTGATCGTCAGCAAAGAGAACCCTGATTGTTTCTGAATCCGAAACTATCACTTGTTTATCCAGTTTAACGGAAGGCCCAGCAATAACCCGGGTAAGTTTTTCAGGCTCACTGACTTCGGCAAGGCTTATCGGCACCGTAAGAACAAACAAACTCCCGTGTCCCGGTGCACTCTCAATATCCAGATTGCCGCCAATGGCAGCGGCTCGCTCTCTCAGGCTCACCAGTCCGAATCCGGATTCTCTATCGAGGGAATCCAAAATACCCGGATCAAACCCCTGGCCAAGGTCACTGACGGTAAGCGTAACCGTGTCATCATTGTCACAAAGACGCACATCAGCCATTCGCTCACCGGAATGTTTGACGCTGTTAAACAACAGTTCCTGAGCGGCACGGAAAAGGAACACCTTAAGCGGCACATCGCTTATTTGACGTGTTAATTCCGCTTTCAGCCGAACCTTCAACCCGAACTGTTCATCCACATGCCGAACCAGCCATTCCAAAGCGGCAGCCAGACCGAATTGGTGAAGAACCGGGGGGCTCAATTCGTGAGACAGACGGCGTGATTTTTCAAGAGACTCTCCCAAAAGCCGCTCAACATTCTTCAATGTGGGACCGGGGTCACGCTTTTCCAATGCCGACTGCACCTGCATCCGGGCACTGGCAATAAGCTGCTGCAGATCATCATGCAAAAGATCAGCAATTCTCTGACGCTCGAACTCTTCAGCCTGAACCAGTTCCACCGCCAGGGACTGAAGCTGCTTTGCCCGGTCCTCGGCAATTTTTGTACGCTCACCTATCCGTTGCTCCAGTGTTGCATTTAAGTGTTGTAATGATTCTTCTGCGCGCCTGCGTTCGGTTATGTCGACACCGGTACCGATATACCCCACAAACTCACCCGAAGTAGATAATCTGGGCTTTCCCCAGCATTCAAGCCATCGCCACTCGCCATCGGCTTGCAAAACCCGAACCTCCGCATGAAAAGAAGACCGCTCGCGCATAGAAGCTGCAAACTCGTCCGCGTAAGCCTTCTCATCGTCAGGGTGTACCCGCAGTTTCAAACGCCCCTCTTTCATTTCCGCTTCAGTAACACCAAAGAACTCCAGGAATGAACGATTTACAAACTGCTGTCGGCCTTTTTCATCATGAACCCAGACAATCAGCGGCAATCCATCCGCCATGGTCCTGAAACGCTCCTCGCTCTCACCCAGTGCCTGCTCAGCCAGCTTGCGATCGGTAATATCCGTGAACGCGCCTATACACCCGCGAACGCGTCCCTTTTGATCACGCAGGGGGCTTGCTGATCCCAGTATATGCCGCCACTTTCCATTCGGGGTTAAAAAGCTTAACTCCTTGTTACGAATATTCATGTTCCGGGCAGCGGCCTCCTGCATCGGCAGTTCCGCAGGTTTCAACTCCCGATTGTCTCTATAGAACCGGAGCAATGAATTGACGTTGGCGGAGACACTTTCTCCCTCGGGTGCTTTGTAAATATAGTTTGCCATGCGATTGCCAATCATGTGATCGCATTGCGGGTCTTTTGCAACCATTATCGCAACAGGTACGACATCCATCAATATTTCAAGTTCCTCTACCCGTTCACGAATCGCCTCCTTCTCTGTTCCCCGGCGCTCGGTAATGTCCCTTGAACTGAATACGATTTCCTTTGGATACCCATTTTCATCGTAAATGAATCTGCCCACTGTTTCCAGCCACAAATAACGGCCATCGGCACATTGGTTCCGGTATTCCACTTTCCGGTTATCCTGGCGCTCCGCCACAAACGACTTGAAAGCGGTTGCAATTTCCGGAAGATCATCCGGATGAACAAATTCAAGGACGTTCTTACCAATCAAAGACCCCGGATCATACCCGAGGATGCTGTGGGAAGCACCGGCAAATTTATAATTGCCTTCCAGGTCGGTCAGCGAAACCATGTCGAACATATTGTCGGATATGGTTTGCAGCAGCAATGTTTTCTCTTTCAGTGTCGCCTCAGCTTTTTTCCACTCTGAAATATCAACTGAAAACCCCTGATAATGAAGGATTCTTCCCTTTTTATCCCTGACAGCCTCAATACTACTGGATACCCAGCGCACAGAACCATTGCGATGAACCACCCGGTGTTCGTAATCCACCATATTCCCTTGCGTTTCCAGGCGTCGCTTAAATTCACGCTTGTCTGCAGGCGTGATATGGCTTTGATCAACGATATCACGCATCGTTCCGATAAATGCCACGGGCGAGTCATACCCATACATTCGGGCCATGGTTTGATTTACCGCCAGATAGTTACCTTCCGGTGTGACCATGAAAAATCCAACCGGGGCATTCATAAGGATCTCGGGAATATCGGAGTCCTTTTTTTCGGACATATTAACCCACCATTTACTATCAAAAGAAATAGATTGATGACTAAAAAAACCAATGTGTTTACAGTATGACTTAATTTATTAGAAATCAAGCACACCGCAAAATTATCAAGTATTTTTGCCACAGCTTCTCTACCGCCAATCCAGTAACCCCAACCCTGAAGAAACATGAATGCCGGCACAGGCTACACGCATACCCCGGCTTTAAACATTGGACCATATACCATAAACGGTTATATTGATAAAATATGGCTTTTTTTCACTGATTGGAGTAACAGAGATAAACAAACAATGGGGAAACCACATGAATCATTCAGATGCAAAAGATACGCTTCGCTCCCTTTTGGGTGAGCGTGATGCCGGCGTGCTTGCAACCAGCAAGGATAATTGGCCTTATGCCAACCTGGTGGCATTTGCCGTCTCCGACACCCTTCGTGAAATGGTATTTGCAACCCCCCGCCAAAGCAAAAAATATACAAACCTGACAGCAAATCCGCGTGTCGCCATGCTGATTGACAACCGCTCAAATGATATTTCAGACTTAACAGACACGGTTGCGGCCACGGCAATCGGTATGACGACTGAACTTGACGGTTCGGAACGTGAACGATGCCTGTCATTTTATATAGAAAGACATCCGCACCTCAATGATTTTGCACGTTCACCCTCGACCGCCGTGTTTCTTGTAACCGTAGAAAGATATATCATGGTCAGCCGCTTCCAAAACGTTGTGGAGATTGCCGTATGAACCTCTTTTTCATATTCTTGATTGCCCCGGGAATCACGGTCTACCGGCCCGGATCTGTAATATTGACGGCATTGTAAAATCCCCACCTTCGTTGTAGCGATTTTACATCTGCTCGGAATCAAAAATCACTACCCTTGTATATGGAACTTTTAACTTAGCCATCTTGCGTAACGCAAGATGTTGGACTTTACGAAGTCGTCAATATTGATTTTTCCGGTTTGGTTAGACCAAGGCCTAATGTAAATAGAGGCTCTCTGATGACCGGGGAAGTCAAATTAAGTTGACAATCCTAAAGCAAAGGAAGAATTTTGAGTTTAAACTCACTGCTGATGTAGGGCGCTGAACTTTTTTCACAATCGTGGTGTATCCCATAAATGTTGCTAAATTCTATTTCTTTCTAAATTGTCTGAATACGACCCTGCACTCTCGTAAATCGCTTTCAACAATTCAGAGCAAGATTCACCCTTGCCGATAAATCCATCCGCTCCCGCCTCGCGCATCATCCCAATAACTACTGCATCGTCAGACATGGACATCCCAATCACCCGCACGTCGGGCATTTCTAAGGTAATCCGTCGAGTCGCCTCCACGCCGCCAAGTACCGGCATGGAAACATCCATAATAATTACATCGGGCCTGAGTAACCGAGCAAGCGCTATGGCCTCTTCCCCGTTGACCGCCTCGCCCACTACCTGGATGCATGGTTGTCCAGTGACGACACCGATCAACCCCTGGCGCATCTCCTTGTGATCATCTGCAAACAAAACCCTGATGATTTTTGAATCAACATTCATTATCTGTCTCTCCTTGATATTTATTATGCCCCAACATCTTGAGCAAGCAATTATGAATTTGATTCATGCCCGCAGTATCGATTATTTTGCCGTAAAACCAAAAGACATGGTTATGCAAAGCAATATTGATGCCATAAAACATACCCGGACTTAAGCGTGCGACAGCGGGCTTCCCCGATCAATAGTTTGCCTATATATAATTTTTTTTCGTGTACTTGAGTCACTGTATATATCGGGAGAGCAAATGATATACTTAAGGGGTAGGATAAAAATTTTCACTACAGGACTTGAATCGTCTGATTTTTCACTATCAGATATGAAAAATCATACAAGGTTCTGGGTAGGTTTGTATCTGCTTCAAGCTCAAAGCTTCTGGCGTTGTAAAAGTATAAGATAAAGGCTTACGCAATCCAGTATAATGCAGAATAATTAAGTGTACGTGGAATTCTGCGGAATTGCGCATAACGAAGATACTGGACTTTTTACTCAGTCGGCAAATTTGAGCACCTAACAACGCAGTCGGGACGGGATGCATCGGCCAACGAATGCCACCGTATTTTTGTGCAGACCACTAAGTTAAATCGGTTAATTTCCGAATACGGGAGATCAATCAATTTTGATAAATTCGTATAAAGTCCAAGACCAAGGGGTACGAATTTCCAAAGAGTGCTTGATTGCGTGACGCAGATATTGGACTTTTACGACGCCATCAAAGTTAACGCTGATAATACCGGTTGCCCCCTGACCATACAAAATGATCAATTTCAACCGGGTGGTGTCGGGTGTTGCCCTGAGCAACAATTGCAGGAGGTTGCTTATAGCTCTTGGCGAAGCGTAGATGAGCGACCTGTGGCCCTGCCGTTTATTACAGGGCGCATCGGAGCAAGCCATAGAGATATAAGCGTTCTCGTGCAGTTGCCAGGGCAATACCCGGCGCCGCCCGGGGGAAATTGTCCTTT
>SLIE01000440.1 GCA_007135795.1 Desulfobacterales bacterium | reverse complement strand
TTGCCCGTCAATATGTCCTGACACGAGATGACCATCCAACCTGTCCGTGAGTCTCATGGCCCGTTCCAGATTTACCCGGGTTCCTGGTTTAATATTGCCCAGGGTTGACCGGGTCAGGGTTTCCGGTGATACGTCAACGGCAAACCGGGCGCCTGATAATTCAACTGCCGTGAGGCAGGCGCCGTTTACGGCGATGCTGTCGCCGATTTTTGTGGATGACAGATCCATATCCGCCAGAATTTCCATCCGGCTGCCGGATCCGGTAGGACGGACGCCGGCGAGGGTTCCGATTGTTTCAATGATGCCTGTAAACATGATGTTATGCTTTAATTTAAATGTTGAAAAATGGTATTGGATTATTCATAATTCATTTTTTCACAAATGAAAACCCGCCATTTAAACATTACCTGACGTACAGGCGTCAAATTGGGTAATACAATTGCGCAAATCAGACGCGATGTGCGTAATTGCAGGATAGACAGAAAAACATGTTTATTATCCCGGGGCAAGAAAAAGTTCGAGATGTTGCTCTTTTCTGAAGCTTGTCGTGTTTTGACGCATAAATAAAAAATCATGAAATTGGTGAAGATGAGATTATAACGACGCCATCATGATTTAAACGATATCCCCTTCAATAAGGATATCATTATCAAATTGCCGTATTTCAATGTTTGCCACGTTAATGGCGGATGCCATTTTTTCCGGCCCCGGCCCACGGCATATGGGAATACCGTCTCCTGCAAGTATTTTGGGGGCATAAAAAAAACATATGCGGTCCACGACCCCGGCCCGGAGCACGGACGCGGAGACCCGGCTTCCCCCTTCGATCAGTATGCTGGTGATATTTCTTTTTCCAAGGATTTCCATCAGAGAACATGGGTCTATAAGGCCATCTGTCGTGGGCGCCTCTATCAGGGTAACCCCTTTTTGGCAAAGTCTTTCTTTTGCTTTTGTATCGGTAATCGGCCCGGTAACAAGAACCGTTCCGGGAGCCTGTTCTTTCTGGATAATCCAGGCGTCTTCCGGAATTGACAACCGGGTGTCAAGTATAATCCTTAACGGATCTTTGCCCCGAATATCGTCAAGACGTGTCGTCAGGCTGGGATTATCCGATTTTACGGTGTCAACACCAACCAGTATGGCATCGACGGCATGGCGCAAGTTGTGGACATGACGCCTGGCTGCGGTTCCGGTGATCCATTTTGAATCCCCGGTTTGCGTTGCAATTTTTCCGTCGAGCGTGGATGCACATTTTAAAATGACATATGGCAGACCGGTCTGTGAATGCTTGATAAAAAAGGCATTCAGTTTTTGTGCGGCATGTTCGCAGACGCCGGTAATGACCTCGATCCCGTTTTCTTTTAAAACAGCACTGCCGCCACCTGCCACCTTCGGATTTGGATCGGCCATCGCGATCACCACTTTAGAAATACCCGATTCAATGACTGCCTGGGTGCAAGGCGGTGTTCGACCATGATGGTTGCAAGGCTCGAGGGTGACATACATTGTCGCCCCCCGGGCCTCTTTCCCGGCATCAGCGATTGCATTGACTTCCGCATGTGCCAACCCCGCACCATGATGATATCCCCGGCCGACGACCTGATTGTTTTTGACGATCAGCGCTCCGACCATGGGATTGGGGGAAGTGTATCCCCTTCCTTTTTCGGCAAGTTCAAGCGCTGCCATCATGTGAGCGGTATCTACATGTTCCATTTTGATAACCTGTTAAGCAATTTCAAACAATAATGGTTCCGTAAACCGATTACGGAACCATTTAAAAACGATGTACTCATTTATTTATCAATCTCTATACCGGAAAGTACGCGCCAGAATAAAAAAACCAGACGTCTTTATTGCAAAGTTCGGCAATATGGACGATCTGATATGTCCGGCTTTGAAACGACTTTAAGATTCCCGCTGGCCCAGCAGATCCTTGAGTTCGTCCACGAAATCGTTTACGTCCTTAAAATCACGATAAACAGAGGCGAAACGAACATAGGCAACTTTATCGAGATCGTGCAGCTTTGCCATTATTTTTTCACCGATGACCCTGGATGAAATTTCTTTTTCTTCGGATTCGCGAAGATCCCGCTCAATCTCTTCGACAAACGATTCAATGGCGTTCATGCTGATTTCCCGCTTTTCACAAGCTCGCTGGAGACCCGCACGGACTTTGTCACGGTTGAACAATTCCCGACGCCGATCCTTTTTGATGATCATCAACGGGATTTCCTCAATATGTTCATAAGTGGTGAAACGCCGGTTACACAACAGGCATTCGCGTCGGCGGCGAATGGCGTTTCCTTCCTTGCTCAACCTGGAATCGATCACTTTGTTGTCGTTTTCCCCGCAAAAAGGACACTTCATAGTTTTTTCCCTCTTTAATTGTCTTGTATCGCGACAACTTGTCTGAGATGAATATCAGCTTCATCAAGAAGAGAAAGTGACAGTTCATCAGCATACCCCTCTTTGTAGCATATTTCCTTTATTCCTGCATTGATGAGCATTTTCGTACAGATGGAGCAGGGGAGATTGGTGCAGTACAGAAGGCTTCCCCGGATGCTGACCCCGTGGTATGCTGCTTGAATGATTGCGTTTTGTTCGGCGTGTATGCCCCGGCATAATTCATGACGCTCACCGGATGCAACTTTCATGGTTTCCCGCAGGCATCCCTTTTCCACGCAATGCATAACACCGGAGGGCGCACCATTATAACCGGTCGCCAGTATCCGGCGATTTTGGACGACGACGGCACCTACAGCCCTGCGCAGGCATGTGGAGCGTTTGGCCACCAAAATAGTGATTTCCATGAAATAAGCGTCCCAGGAGGGGCGTTTGTCGATGACGGGCATTGTTTTTTCCGGGATATTTATTTGCGGTCGTTGTTTTTACGGCCGTCTGTAAATGGAAATTTGATACATATGTGAAAAGTCGCAAAATCGGTAAAGAGGGCTAAGTTAAAGGTTCCATATACAAGGCGTAGTAATTTTTCATTTGCGACGGCATGCATATAGTATTCCGAGCGAATGTAAAATTGCTGCAACGAAGTAGATGGGGCTTTTAACGACGCCATCAACTTTAATCTTCTTTATAAAGTCCAAACCCGCTGCACAGTTCGGCGACCCGGGTGCGGATATCTTTTATACGAGTGGCATCGTCATGGTTTTTGAGCGCTTCGATGATAAAACCGCCGATTGTTTCCATCTCTTTCTCATTCATTCCCCGGGTGGTTACAGCGGGTGTGCCGATACGTATGCCGCTTGTAACAAAGGGACTTTCAGTGTCAAAGGGAACAGTGTTTTTATTCACGGTTATTCCGGCTTTTTCCAGGGTCTCTTCAGCTGTTTTTCCGGTAATCCCCAGATTCCGCAGATCTGCAAGCATCATGTGATTGTCGGTACCGTCGGAGATCAGCTTCATCCCGTTTTTAACCAGGTGCCGGGCCAGGGTTTCGGCGTTTTTGAGCACGCGCTCCTGGTACCGCTTGAACCCTTCGGATTGGGCCAACTTGAAAGCGACGGCCTTGGCAGCGATGACATGCATCAGGGGCCCCCCCTGGATGCCGGGAAAAATCTGACTGTTCAACTTTTTTCCGAGATCGCTTTTCGAAAGAATAAGTCCGCCCCTTGGACCTCGCAGTGTTTTATGCGTGGTCGATGTTACCGCGTGGGCATGCGAAATCGGCGAAGGGTGCTTTCCCGCTGCGATCAGCCCCGCGATATGAGCCATATCAACCATAAACCAGGCGTTTACGGCTTGCGCGATTTTGGAAATCGCTTCGAAATCGATAAACCGGGAGTACGCGCTCGCCCCTGCAATGATCATCTTCGGTTTGTTGACCTGCGCGAGTTTTTCGATCTGTTCGTAATCAATGATCCCGGTCTCTTTTTTAACACCATAATGGATGAAATTGAAGAAACGGCCCGAAAAGGAGGCGGGTGCCCCATGGGTAAGATGACCGCCATGTGACAGGTCCATTCCCAATATGGTATCCCCGGGCTGCAAAAGGGCGAAAAGTACTGCCATGTTTGCTTGGGAACCCGAATGCGGCTGGACATTGGCATATTCCGCACCGAATAGCGCCTTGACCCGTTCAAGGGCTTTGCTTTCAGCAATATCAACATATTCGCATCCGCCATAATACCGTTTACCCGGGTATCCTTCCGCGTATTTATTGGTCATGATGCTGGCTTGTGCAGCCATTACAGCGGGACTGACAATATTTTCAGAGGCAATGAGTTCGAGAGTGGTTTTCTGGCGTTGAAATTCCAGGGAAACGGCATCTGCGATTTCAGGGTCCACGTTCTGTAAAAGCGATACATCCAGTTGGATATCATGATATTCTGTCATAAGCGGTTGTTACCTCTTGTCAGGTTAAAATTTTCTTATTCCGAATTTCGGCAGTTGCAGAATTTATCGAGCCTGTCCGAATGCCGGCCCCCTTCAAAAGGGGTTGTGATCCAGGCGCGAACGATTTCCTTTGCCAGCTCTATTCCGATCACTCGCCCGCCCATGACCAGGATGTTGGCGTCATTGTGGCGACGACACATGATCGCGGAGAAAAGATCATTGCACAGTGCCGCGCGGACTTCAGGATACCGGTTTGCCACCATGGACATTCCTATCCCGGTGCCGCATATCAGGATGCCACGGTTGTATTCGCCATCGGCAACCAGGCGGGAAACCTTTTGGGCAAAATCCGGGTAATCCACGGATTCTTCGTTGTGCGGGCCAAGGTCATTCGTTTCGTAGTTAAATTCAGAAAGAAACGGTTTAATGGCTTCCTTTAATGAAAATCCGGCATGGTCGGAACCGATGATTAAAGACGGCATCTGGCAATTTCCTAAAGCTCTGCATGGTTGTAATATTAATATGTTGTCAGGCGCGACGATCAGGCCGCTGTCTTTTCCTTGACATACTCAATGGCATTTTCGACTGTGACCAGCCTTTCAGCATCATCGTCGGGGACTTCAATGTCGAATTCTTCT
>SLIE01000311.1 GCA_007135795.1 Desulfobacterales bacterium | reverse complement strand
TTCCCCGCGTACGACCTGTTGATGCAGGGGGTTGGCGGACTTATGTCCATCACCGGTGAAAAGGATGGTCAACCGATCAGGATCGGTGTGGCCCTTATTGATATTGGTGCCGGGATGTATGGTGTCATCGGCATCCTTTCTGCGTTAATGATCAAAAAGGCAACCGGAAAAGGCCAGTACATCGATATTTCTCTTTTGGACACGGAAGTTTCCTGGATGACTTACATGGCTTCCAATTACTTCCTGTCCGGCAAGAACCCAACCCGCATGGGTTCCGGGCATCCCAACATAGTCCCTTATCAGGCGTTCAAGGCCAAAGACGGTTACTTTATACTCGCCGTGGGGAACGACAACATATGGCAACGATTCTGCAAGGCCTTAAACCTGGACATAGCAGATGACCCGCGCTACGTTACCAATGCGAAGCGGGTTGAAAACCGTGATGGATTAAACGCCATGCTGGAAGAGCTTTTTATAACCAAAGATGCCGGGTATTGGACCGATATCCTTCAGCCTGCGCGCATTCCCTGCGGCCCGGTGAACAATATATCCGAGGTCGTCAATCATCCGCAAACGGTCCATCGGGGGATGGTTGTGGAAATGGATCATCCCAAGGCCGGTAAGATCAAGGTGCTGGGAAACCCAATTAAAATGTCGTTGACACCGCCCCGGTATGACCAGCATCCGCCGCTTTTGGGAGAACACACGGAAGAGGTATTACGAGGTTTCGGTTACAGCCAGGAGACATTAAAGGAATTGAAAGAAAAAAAAATAATTTAAAGGGAGAAAGAGCGGCGCATGAAACCGGAAAAAATCAACGTAAAAAATATTTTATACACAACAGACCTCTCGGATACATCGCTGTATGCTTTTTCCTATGCCGCCGGTCTGGCCAATTTTTACAATGCCGCTATAACGGTTCTGCATGTAATGGGAGAATTCGAATACGACCATGTCAAACATGAATTGGCGGGTCTTCTAGGGCCGGATCAATGGCGATCGATTCAGGAGCGCCATGTAAACGAGACCCGGGAGACGCTTTCCGGAAAAAATCGCGACAATGTCATTGTCCGTGAAACATTGATCCAGTATACGGAAAATGTCAAATCCGATAAAAATGTCCAGGCATTTGATACCGATGAAATTCTTGTTTTATTCGGCCATCCAGTCGACAAAGTAATCCTTGAAACGGCAAAAAAACGTAAATCTGACATCATCGTCATGGGGATGCACGGGCACGGACTTTTAAAAGAACTGATCGGTAGTACCGTACAGAAAGTGATGCGCAAATCGGGGGTTCCTGTTTTTGCCGTCCCGCTGAAAAGATAATATTATTGAAAATCTCGTAAAAAGTCGCGATCAGGCGGCTTCTTACGAAGTCGTCACCCGAAATGTTATTGGATTGATATGGAGACGCCTTTGGGATTTATTTCCGAACGTTTGAAAGATGTTCCCCTCCCGCAAATGGTCAAGGTCCGGCAGACGTTTCTCCGGCCGGTATTAAACAACCTCGAAAAAGAGGTGGAGGAACGGATCCGTGCCGCGAAAATCGCATCGACGATTCGCAAGGGAGACAATATCGCAGTTGCGGTCGGCAGCAGGGGGATTGCAAATCTTCCTGTCCTGATTAAACAGATTGTGCGGCAGATAAAACAATTGGGGGCAAACCCGTTTATTTTCCCGGCAATGGGAAGTCATGGGGGCGCAACACCCGAAGGACAGAAACATATCCTGGAAGCACTGGGAATCTGTGAGCGGGATATGGGCGTGCCTGTTAAATCGTCCATGGAAACCGTTCAGATCGGGACGACAAATAGTGGTTTGCCTGTTTTTCTGGATCGTTATGCCAATGATGCGGATGGGCTTGTCATTGTCAACAGGATAAAGCCGCACGTTGGTTTCAGGGGAGATTACGAATGCGGACTGGTAAAGATGATCGCCGCGGGCGCAGGTAAACAAAAAGGCGCCGAAGCCTGTCACGGTATGGGGTTTGGTCAGATGGCCGGGAACATTCTTGATGCCGCGAAAATGACGATCGCAACAGGAAAGCTGATCTTCGGGGTCGGCATTCTTGAAAATGCCTACAATGAAACCTGTAAGCTCGCTTTTCTGACCCCTGAAGAAATTCTCAGGGAGGAGCCGGGGTTGCTTGCGGAAGCGAAAGCGCTTTCACCCGGCATTCCCTTTCAACAACTGGATGTCCTGTTAATTGATGAAATTGGAAAGAATATCGCAGGGACAGGGCTTGATACCAATGTTGTGGGAAGGTATCACACCCCGTATGCGTCAGGAGGGCCGGATATCACCAAAATGGTTGTGTTTGACCTTACTGATCAATCTCACCGGAATGCCAATGGCATTGGCATAGTGGATTTTACGACCCGTAGACTGTTTGAAAAAATGAGTTTTGAACAGACATATCCAAATTCCCTGACCTCAACTGTTCAAAACAGCGTTAAAATTCCAATGATCCTGGATAACGATCGGCTGGCGATCTCCGCTGCCATTCAAACATGCAATATCCGGGATAAGCAGAACGTGCGAATGGTCAGGATTAAAAATACAAAAAACCTGGAATCTTTTTTCGCATCAGAGACTTTACTGGACGAAATCCGAGGAAATGAAACACTAACGATTAGCGGTTCCTTGAATAGGATTGTATTTGATCCGGATGGCAACTTGCTTGACATGAAGCAATAGTGAACGGTGGTGCTTTATACCCATGAGCGTGAAACAGGACTTATTTCAAAGTGGACACGGGTTCTGAAGCGGTCCGAACGCCTCCGTTGGCCGATTGCAGTTTCAATTTTTTCCACAGGGTGGTTCGGCTGATCCCCAGAATATCGGCCAACTCTTCTTTTTTGTGAGGCCAGTTTTTATACACTTCCATAATGATATCCCCCTCCATCTCTTTCAATGTGCCGATTTTTACGGGTATGACGTCGTCCCCGTAGCCCGGGGAGGTAATGTCATACGCCGAATTCGGCCCTTCTCCAGGCATCGTGAACGACTCCTGTGATGAAGGAAACGTTTCGTTAAACAACTCGTCCAGAATCAGATCCGGGGATTCGTCATCACTGTAGGCAAGAAGCAGGTAGCGCTTAACGAAATTTTCCAATTCCCTTATGTTGCCGGGCCATGAATAATTGTATAATCGAGTCATGTTCTTTTCGTTCAATATAACATTGGCCTTGTCGTATAAAACGCTTTTTTCGTTTCTTTCGGCGGTATCGGAAAAATGATCTGGTCCCTCACTGGGTTGCAGCTGATTTTCAATAAAATTCCGATGCTTTTCAATAAAATGATTGATCAGGACAGGCAGGTCTTTTTTTCGATTTTTCAATGGGGGAATATGGAGATTGAACTCGTTTAACCGATAATATAAATCCATCCTGAAATTGCCTTTGTCCACTGCATCCAGTAAGCATTTATTGGCTGACGCAATGATCCTGACATCTACCGGAATAAGTTTATCCCCGCCAATTCTTCTTACATTTCTTTCCTGAATAACTCTTAAAAGATGTGCCTGCAATGCAATCGGAAGTTCAAGTATTTCATCCAGAAAAATCGTACCCTTATGCGCGAGTTCAAACAATCCTGGTTTTCCGCCCTTCTTTGCACCCGTAAAAGCCCCTTCGTTATATCCGAAAAGCTCGCTTTCCAGAAGATTTGACGGCAACGTGGCACAGTTGATTGCCACAAACGCTTCGTTTTGTCTTGAGCTGCTTTTGTGGATGCTTTGTGCGAACAATTCTTTTCCGGTACCGCTTTCACCCATGATCAAAACAGTGCCATCGATCTTACTGTAATTTTTCGCTCTGTGGATGAGCCCGACTATTTTCTCAGATCGTGTGATGATGTCAGAAAAACCGTAAAATGCGGTAAACCCTTTATCATAAAGTTTTTTTCTGATTTCGGCTTCGATTTTTTCGATATTTTGCGTTTTTTGAAAATTGATCACCATGCCGAGATCACCGCTTTCTATTTTTAAGGGGAGGCGGTTCACGATATAGTTACAATTATTTAAAGTAATGATTCCACCAACAAAAGTTTCACCATTGGCATAGATTTTCCTGAAAATGCTGTTTGTTTTCAGATCGTCTATTTTTTTTCCAATTACTTCCTGCGTAGGCAGCTGTAAGGTGTCCCTGGCGATGTTATTATAATACGTCACTATCCCCGTTGCATTAATAGCCAAAACCCCGCCATTGGCATGATTCAATATTGCTTTTAACTGTTTTTTTATCTCTTCATCCTTTTTCTTGACCTTTAGAAGTTCAATGGCCCTGACAAAGGTGCCTTTTAACGCTTCTTCGTTTGAACCGATCATCACGCCATTGATTTTAAGCATTCTGGCTTTTTCCAATATGCAGCTTCCGGCGGCCACCGCCACATCACATTGGACTTCGTGGGCTTTATACAACTGCTTGTACAGTTCATCCAACGAGTCATAAAAATATATCAGAAGTTCATCTTTTAACCCCAGAATCTTTCTGATTTCCTTAAAATTATGATCGTTTTTATGGCTTGAATAAATAAAGAGAGCAATTTTTTTTCCGATTTTTTTTGCCTTGTACAATGCAAGAATTATATCGTAGCATGTGATATTCACAAAAATGACCGGAATTTGTATGGAATCTCGGATCAATGCACCAGTGGCACCCCTGCTGATTATTATCTGGGTGTCGTTGCTTTCAAGTTCTTTTGCTTTTTCCACACCTTTTGCCAAGGTAGCTGTCGTTACCCCAATCTCTTTGAAACCTTGTTTGACAATCCGGTTGGCCAGTTCGGTCATTTCTGGATAAGGTGAAATAAAGAAAATTTCTTTTTTCATGAACACGCTCCTTGGTAAATCAATTTTCGGGGATGCGGAATGAGAGGCAACCAGATTAACCTCTTGTTTAATGATATCGTGTGATGAAGAATTATCCGGCCCCCAGGGCTATTCTTACGACGGAGAATTAGATGGATAAACAGAAAGAGGAAAGAATCT
>SLIE01000013.1 GCA_007135795.1 Desulfobacterales bacterium | reverse complement strand
ATACAGCAGCAAGCAATTCCGTCCCTAACCGCCCCATGGACGGAATCAGAAACTTCACCTGCGGGTCCATCATGGAGAGGACTTTACCAGATGATGTTACAACCTTTGGCGAGTTTTTGTCCATCATGGTTTTGGCTGGGGTGAAAGGGATGGTTTTGACAGGCATTTGTCCGATCAGCAACTGGCGATACTCGGAAACGATATCTAAAAACGCCTCTATCCGGGTCTCTATGCCGGCGTCAGCGGTGTGGCTGTCCAGTTCCAGGGTCAATGACGGTTTTAACCCCATGATGTCGCGGAAATATCCGATAACAAATGAATCGGGGCCGCAGGAAAAATTCGTGATATATGTACCGAAAAGCTGGTTGTGGCGTTTGATATACCGGGCCGCCTGCAGGATTCTCTGACCCATTCCCCAGTACATGTGCCGTTTGGAAGCTTCTTTTTCTATGGGAAGAAAGTCGAGCGGAATCACCTGAACACCCCGTGACGCAATCTTGTGCGGGATACCCATGTTTGCGGATTCCACGAATGCGTTGTAGGGACGGCCAAAAACAACCACAGCGATTTTTTCAGGATCTTTTTCAAGTTCAAAAATTGCTTTTCTGCCTAATTCCTGCATTTTTTCAAAGCACGCTTTTTGCCGGGAAATTGCTTTTTCAAGCGCTTTTTCTGCTTCAGCCCCGGTAGCGCCCATTTTGCGGGCAATTTCGACCATGGGCGGTATCGCGGCTTCAATACCGCTTACCATATTTATGAATGGCTTTAAAAGGACCATGCCGTCTTTTTCCAACTCGGAAATTTTATTTCTGTAAGTCGTGGAAAGGTAGTACGGCTCTGCCTGAACAAATGGACAGACTTGTGATTCCGGATGGTTGTTGGTGGTCGGGATCCCTTTTATCTGGGGCAGAAAAATATAATCAACCGGTGGATCATTATTCAAAAGAGAATAAAAATACCCGTGGGCGAGTTCCGCCGGGTGGCAGAAAGCGGCGTTGCGCTTGTCTATTCCTTCTGGTGATGCCGTATCCGGCAAAACGGTTTCAAACCCGATTTCCCTGAAAAAGGTTGCAAAGAAAGGGTAATACGTTTCAATTAAAAAACTCCTGTTAACCCCTACTTTCCCCTTTATTGGCGGCCCTTCGGCCATGGAAGGCGCAAACTGGTCGTACACCATGCGCTCCCTGGCATTTACAAGATCAAGGGTCTTGATATCATATTCAATATTTTTTCGAATGTTGTAATACCGGTTGCATGCACCGCCAAAAGCATAATTATTCCCTTCGAGTTCGATTACGGCGATCTCGCAGCCGCGATCGCACTTTTCCTTTCCGCCCTTGCATGCAAACGTCTTTTTATAAATGGTTTCCCGATTGGCCAGGACATCAAGATCAAAATTCCCTTCCTCGATCAGGCCAATATTAATCCGTTTCTTGATTTCAAGCGCAACACCATAAGCGCCCATGAGTCCAGGCTCTGGGGGGACGATTATCGGCTTGCCGGAAAGCGCTGCCATGGCAAGGGGCACGGCATGGTTATAGCAGACGCCCCCTTGCATAAACACTTTTTCTCCAACCGGTCGGTTCCCCTTGACCCGGTTGATATAATTCATACAGATGGAATAGACCAGCCCGGCAACCACGTTTTCATGCTTAACGCCTTCATGGATGGCTGTTTTAATGTCAGAAGAAATAAACGCGGCGCACTGGTCGTTGAAGTTCGGCGGGGCATCACCCTTGACAGCCACGTCTGCGATTTTGTCAACCGGAAGACTCAGGGTTTCGTGGGCGGATTCGGCCAGAAATGAACCGGTACCTGCTGAGCAGGCTTCGTTCATGGCATAATCCGATGGTACACCGCTTGTTATATAGGTATATTTTGCATCCTGTCCGCCTATTTCAAAGAGCGTGTCCACTTCCGGGTCAAAGTGCACTGCCGCAGATGCATGAGCTATGATTTCATTGATAATCCCATCGGTCAATGCATGAAGCCCGGCAATCTGGCGCCCTGATCCGCAGACGCCAACACCGATTATTCTGATGTTACCGGCAGTTGTTTCCCTTACCACCTGTTCAAGCAATTGCCGGTAACATGCACGGGAGGCCCCAACAGGATCGCCATTGGTGAGAAGATATTCGGAAGCGACAATGGCATCGTCATCAACCCTCATAAGTACGGCCTTTGTGGTGGTTGACCCTACATCCAGACCGAGTATGCAGATATCCCCGGCTGCAACCGTTCCCATGTTCATGGTTTTGAATTCAACCATGTGCTCGTAGTTTTTAAGTGCATCCAGGGTGTCGAAAGAGGCCACGCCGGTTTTAATTAATTGATCGAAACCGGGAAACGATTTTGTTTCGTGCTCAAGCCCCCAGATGGCCGCGCCCATGGCTTCAAAATAAGTTGCGCAGTCAGGGGAGATCAAACCGGGAAGCGACTCCTCGAGGTATTTGACCATCATCTTGTTCCGGGCTGAACCACCCACAATCATGATATTTTCTTTGTCGAGGTTTTTGACGAGTTCCAAAACCTTGTTCGCCATCATCCGGCAAAGTCCGGCAGTAACCCTTGAACGAGGTATTCCTTTGTTGATGGCGTGTGTACAATCGGATTTACAGAAAACCGAACAGCGGCCGGAAACTTCATAAGGCTTTTCAGACGACGACCACATAGTGGCGTCTTCAAGTGTTGCCCCCATACGTCTCAACTGCTGGATAAAAAACTCGCCTGTGCCGGATGCACATTTATTTCCGGTCAATACATTTGAAATGCGTCCGTATTTATCAAGAACATAGACCATAAACGTTTCCCCGCCGCATGAAACGATCGCAGGGCAGGATCTATCCGCCGGTTTAGTATAAGCATAAGCGAGTTCGACGGCTTCAGGTTCCGAAATCGTGGATAAGTTTACAAAATCACGAAAACGACGACCGGTCGCGACAATTCGATCGATACGGGTCAAATCGAACTGTTTCAATGTCTCAAGAAGTGTTTTCCTGGGATCACCGCCATGGGATCGGACAACATGCGTTATGATTGAAGGCATTTTTTCTGAGGGGCCATCTCCTTCAGGCGCTGTAACCTGAACCATGGATATGGTGGATGCGCCGATACATATTCCAAGTGAATGTAAATTTGCTGTCATGTTTCAGTTTCCTGTGATCAAAACAATTTTTCCCGATTCAAGAAGTGAAAAAGCGACATTAAAATACAATGCGCTCGTAAAATGATTGTTCCTTGTTGTAAAGGCCGCAGTCTCCATTTTCGGCTGATCCGACAATAAAAATATAACGCTCATGCAAATTGATACTGACCTTCTGTCCAGGAAAAATTTCTTCCCGGGTTACCTTTCCGGCGGCGTATCTGAAAAACACCGGCCTGTGGGAGTGTCCGCAAAAAAGCACATGATGCAATGTTTTTTCAAACAAATCCGAGGCCTTTTCTGTTGTCCCGGTATCAATCGGTTCATAAAAGGAACGTATTGAATGATAAGGCATCGAATGCGAAAAACAAGTATTGTCACTTACATAAAATATCGGAGTTTTTTTTAAAAATGCAAGACACGTTTCTTTTTGGTGCCGGAATTCGTAACCATAATCACGCTCAAGCATTTTTTCCACTTGATAGTCATTATTCCCTTTTACGGCAAGTATTTGGTGATTTTGAAGAATCAACAACACTTCACTCAGTTTTTCCCGGTATGCGGAATCGAAAAAATCACCCAGATGTATCAAATTATATATATTTTTAAGCGCAAGAGCCTCTATTGCCTTTGAAAGAGCGGATACCCTGCCGTGGGTATCGGCAATCAACCCGGTACCGGTGACTTCAGTATTTAACAATATAATTCCTACCTGAAAGTGCGTTCAAACAACAGCGAATTCATGCAATCAAACAGATAAACAAAAAAACGAGCGCATGTCAATGATATGATTTATCGACATTTCTCAGTAAAAGTCCTGACTGCTTGTATTAGAATCATTGACATTTATAAATCCGTATTTAATTATAAGTTTAACAATAAAATAGCAATGCAAATTATATGAAAGCGGTTATCATTATACTATGCGCTATCTCAAAATAAGGTTGCGACATTTTTCACCCCAGAGGGCACCGGGAATATAGTTAAATCCCTGTGGTATGTATTGCTGTTATATTACGTTTGCCCAATATGAATTAATAGTTTATTTTGCTCAAAGGGGCAGACTACCGCCAATCGATTAATGCAGAAACTGTTTAGAATATACATAGTGACCGAACGAAAATCAGGGTTTTCCGTCAAGGCCAAGGACGGCGAAAATTTTAACCGCAGGAATACTGGACGTATTTTGAGGATTAAAATTTGAACCGGACGCAGAGCTTGGCGAAAAAGACGGTTTTCATTCAGGCACGACATACTCGAAAGGAAAAACAATGACGAATATCAGTGAAAAGGATAAGTGGCTTTACGTAGCTGTCGAAGATCCTGGTGGAAATGAAAAATTCCTGGGTTTTTATGATGAGAAGGCCGATGTATCTTATATTCCTGTTTTTGAAAACAAAGAAGATGCTTTGACCTGCCTGGTCAACATGCCAAGAAAAGATAACAGAAAATACGAAGTCCAGGCCGTTCTTCTTGATATTTTACGCGAAGACGCCCGCAATAATGGTTTTTTGCTTTTCTTGACGGATAGTCAGGGTAATGTTCAAAAACATATAGAGCCATAAGCAGCCCAAGCAGCCCAGGTCCACATCGGCACAAATTGTGTCTGAAATGAAACCAGGAACAAATTGTCTTTTCCGGGGGGAATATTGCATTCCGGGGTTTTTACCCCGGCTACTGTGTTCATTTACAAAAAACGGGAAGTATGAAAAAGACAGGTGTTTCACCCGGACGTCTTTGATCTGTTCCTTATTCTTTTACCACTTCGCAGCAGTGGAACAGATCATTCCGGGATTGTATCGTAAAAAAACCGCATTGCATCGGTTCTTGAAACGATCCCGATAACTTTTCCGTCTTCTATT
>SLIE01000056.1 GCA_007135795.1 Desulfobacterales bacterium | reverse complement strand
TAGTATTTTTTGTGGCGTATCTCAGAAAGAATTTTACTACAAGCCATCTCGAAATATGGTTGTCCCGGAACAATTGTTTTCTGAGAAGTCTTCTCGTATCGCATGCTAATAGTGATAAAAAAACGGAGGATGCATGATACTATCCAATGGTTGTCATAAATATTTTTTATCAGTGGTCGTCGCTCTTGCCTGCCTGGCAATCAATCCGGAATTCGCCTGGGCAGGTGAGCAACACGTGGCCCGGGTATCCGAATTTAAAGGGGCTGTAACTGTTGCGAGAGGTTCGGATACCGTAGCTATTGCAACGGGTGCCCGGCTTCACAATCAAGACACAGTAAAGACGGGCGCGGATGGTTCTGTTGGAATGGTGTTTAATGATGAAACGACACTTTCACTGGGCCCCAACAGTGAATTGACAATACAGGATTATATTTTTGATCCGGCAAATTCCGAGTTTTCCTTTGTTATGCGGCTTTTAAGAGGAACGGCCGCTTATGCTTCAGGACTGATTGCGAAACTTTCCCCTGAGTCAACCCGGTTCATCACGCCCTCGGCATCGATCGGGATCCGGGGTACACGGTTTGTGATCGAGGTTGACCCGGTATGAAAAGAATTAGATTGGTTGCGTGTCTGCTTGCAATGATTTTTTTGGTGAGTTGTGCCGGCAGTCGTACCCTGATCGTTTTGTTGCCGGATTCAGATGGAGACGTCGGCACCCTCCATGTAGAAACTAGAAAGAGCGCGGTTACATTGGACAAGGCGTTCAGCGCGGTATCGGTCATTCGCAACAAAGATCCGGAAACGCCTTACCTGATGGGGGCGATGGATATAGAAGACCGGTTTCGAGATGCGATTGATAGTGAACCATTGCAGCGCTTCAGGTTAAAAAAATGGATTCTTTATTGTCGCATTGATTCCACAGAACTGACTTCCGAGGCCAAAGTGCGTTTTGACGAGATGATTCAGGATTTGCGTACTCATCCCCCCGTTGAAATCTACGTGGTCGGTCATACGGACCGGCTTGGACCACATAAGTACAATATATTGCTTTCCCGTCAAAGAGCGATTGACGTTCAACAGGATCTTATTTTAAACGGTATTGATCCTGAAAAGATCACGGTCTCTTTTTTGGGGGAGAGTACCCCCTTGGTGATGACGTCGGATCAGGTTTCCGAGCCGAGGAACCGCAGGGTCGAATTGATTGCGAAGTACAGTAAAGAAAACTGATATGGTTATAAAAATAGCAAGTGCCGTTCAAAACATGTGGTCGGGGTTGTCTGGTCAAAAAACGATCATCCTCCTGGGGCTTGCGATTACCATCGGTCTGCCGCTTCTTTTAATAATGATGCCGACCTTTCTGAATTATTTCAACGGGAAGCTGTATGATATTTTTTTATTACGGGCGAATCAGGGCAAGATTTCAGACCGCATTGTCATCGTCGATATAGATGACGACAGTTTGCGCGTGCATGGTCAATGGCCATGGCCTCGCTACAAAATTGCCGCCATGGTGGATGCGCTGAATCAAGCAGGGGCCGCGGCAATCGGGATTGATATGGTAT
The DNA here is from genome assembly GCA_007135795.1 of Desulfobacterales bacterium. Classification (GTDB taxonomy): domain Bacteria; phylum Desulfobacterota; class Desulfobacteria; order Desulfobacterales; family Desulfosalsimonadaceae; genus B1SED10-16. Next base: position 3,468 of record SLIE01000056.1, on the reverse strand, counting down.
TCCCCGAAAAAGACAGGACCGCCTTGCCGGATATTCCTCATGATCTGAAGCAATATCGTGGTCCGGCAGTTGAGTCTGTGTCCAGCATGGTTTTTCCCGATAACGATCATCTACTGGCTGAAACGATTTCAAAAAGCCCTGCTGTTTTGGGTTACCAGTTTCTCTTCGATCCAACTGCCGCCGGCGGTGATTGCCGTTTACACCCACTCCTTTTAACAGATCGAAGCGTTCTTTGGGGGGTGGGGTCATTCCCCTGGCGCGCCACCCATGTTATCTGCAACCTGCCGCTTTTTGACAAAACAGCATCATCATCCGGGTTTTTCAATGTGGCGCCGGATGCGGATGGTATTTTGCGTAGGGCACCGATGGTTATTGCATACCATGACCAGTTATATCCGGCGCTGGCGCTTGCTTCCGTAATGAAAACCCTGAAGGTCCGGCAGGCTGAATTAATCCGGCGAATTGATGAATATGTTCTGGTCATTGGTCAAATAGAAGTTCCACTCGATTCTCGCGGTGCGATGCTTATCCGATATCGTGGCGAAGGTCACACCTATCCGTATGTTTCAGCCGCAGATCTGTTATCCGGAAGCGTTCCCGCCTCCCGGATCAAGGATAAAATCGTTTTTGTGGGTACTACCGCCGCCGGTCTTAGAGAATTTCGATCAACCCCCACGGATCCCATATTTTCCGGGATCGAGATACATGCCACCATTGCCGATAATTTGCTCAGTGCCGATTTTCTGAGACGCCCGACTTCCGCTTTGGGGACCGAATTTCTGTTATCGCTGCTATGCGGCATTCTTTATGTGCTCACCACAAGAAGCACCGGCGCGCTCAAGAATCTCCTGATATATGCCATCGCAGCGATCGGTATGGTATGGGTTGCCTTCCATTTTTTCAATGCAAGAGGAATTTATCTTTCACCGTTTTTACCTTTGATGGTGCTGACGGCCAATTTTGCGTTTTTGAACCTGCTTAGTTTCTGGCGGGAAGAACGAAGATCGAGAAAATATGCCCATGATCTGATGCTCACCCAGGGAGCTATTATCGAAAGCATGGCCGCCTTGACGGAAACCCGCGACCGGGAAACGGGTGGTCACATAAAACGGACGCAAGAGTATGTGCGCCTGCTTGCCGAGGCGCTTCGTAACGATTCTGCCTACGCGCCGTTTTTGACAGATGAAACAATCGGGTTGCTGTATAAATCAGCGCCTTTGCATGATATCGGCAAGGTAGGGATATCGGACAAAATATTGCTGAAGCCCGGGGCTTTATCAGAAGAAGAATTCGAGGTTATTAAAAAACATGTGACCATTGGCAAGGAGATCATCGAGGGTATTCAAAAGAATCTTGGCGCTCACCCCTTCATAAAGATCGTTCACGAGATAGTATATACACATCACGAAAAATGGGACGGCAGCGGCTATCCGCAAGGATTGAAGGGGAACCAAATCCCGTTAACGGGTCGCATTATGGCAATCGCGGACATGTATGACGCCCTGACCAGCAGACGGGAATATAAAGAACCTGTTTCACATGAGCAGGCCATACAGGTAATGCGCGATTGCGCAGCCGGCAGTTTCGATCCGCAAATCTTTAAAAGATTTTTGGCGATTGCCGATAAGTTTAAAAACGTTTCGCGAAATTTATGATTGCTGATCTTCTTACGAATTGCATCCGAGCGACTTTTTATGAAATGATAAATCAAATGATAAAAATAATGGCAAAAAGCTTGACAAGCGTTTTTGATGCTTGTATTAGTTTCGTCAGGGCTAAAGTTTTTGCATGCATGCCACATTGGCCTATCATAAAAAATCAGGGTCGAGAATCGGGTCGTCATCATAGTGGAAACACAGGTAATGGAAACAAGGGAAACATTAAGCGCCAGCATGGAGGATTACCTGGAGGCGATATTCAATATCATCGCCGAGCAGGAAGCCGTTCGCCCCAAAGATATTGCCGAACGGCTTTCGGTTAGTAACGCATCCGTTACTGGTGCGCTCCGGAATCTGGGCGAAAAGGGGCTCATCAATTACGCGCCCTATGATGTGATCACCCTGACACCGCGTGGCAAAGAGGTGGCAAAGGACGTGATTCACCGTCACCAGGTGCTCCGTGATTTTTTTGTGAACGTGCTTGCCATTGCCCCTGATGTGGCCGACGAGGCGGCCTGCCGCATGGAGCATTCTCTTTCAGGGGTTATTATGGATCGATTTGTCGAGTTTGCCCGGTTTCTTGATGTCTGTCCCCGCGCCGGTGATTCGCTTATATCCGGTTTCCGGCATCACTGCGATCATAACGGGGCAGTGGAGGACTGCAATGCCTGTTTGTCTTCGATCCTGGCGCAGATTCAAAACAAGGACGCGGCATCCGCTTTGAAGAAGCGCTCCATAACGCTTAAAGAAGCGCCCCCGGGGCAGCAGTGCAAGGTCGTGGCCATAAAAAAACGCAGCGGGATGAATTTGCGGCTCATTGAAATGGGCGTCGAAGCCGGTGAGCATATCGAAGTTGAGCGGGTTTCTGTGGAAAGCGGCATTATCGACATAAAAGTCAAGGGCTACCTGCTGCCGCTGCTCCCGGACGAAGCAGCCGGCATTACAGTCGAATTATGTTGATTCAGTAATACGTCATCATTCCAATAGGGATGAAAGGGCGTTTTTTTTGGTGATATTATTTAGGTATAGCTAGTTTTATACGCGAAATCAAAAATATTCTCAGGCGAAAGCTGAAAGTTCTTTTAACAAGTTTGGTTATTCAACGAAAAATAGAATGAAATGTTGAAAGTGCTTGACAATTTATATTCTACCGGTATGTTCTTCTGTAAATTTTAAGCTATCCCTAAATCGATTCAATATAGCTTAACGAGTTGACGGTGTTTAAATTGTCGAACATTTCGGCCAACCCGCCAGGGCGCCAAATGACGATACAATAAGAACGTAAAAAGGAGAATGGCATGTTTCAGAGGTTTCGATGGAAAAGGCATAAACCATTGGCCGGGTCTCCGGTCTGCCCGCACGGAGACGATGCCATAACGCGCAACATCCGCTGCTCAGAAGCACAACCCGGTACTATACCCGAAGATGTCCCCGAAGTTGTAACGGATACCCGTCATAAAAGAGGCCAGGTACTGGCGGTGATGCCCATCGGGTGCCGCTGTAAAATCAGAGGACACAAATCCTGCGGGGCTATTCGACAGCGTCTCCTCGACCTGGGTTTTGTCCCCAACGCGGAAGTGGAGGTTGTGCGTGCGGCCACCCTGGGAGACCCGTTGGAGATGCGACTGGGAAATTATTATGTCGCCTTGCGTAAACGCGAGGCCGAATTGATAGAGGTTCAGGAAGCCGTTTGAAACACCCTGCTAAATAGTGCCCGAACGAAAACCAGGATTTTTCGTCAAGGTCAAGGACGGCGAAAATTTTAACCGCAGGAATACTGGACGTATTTTGAGGATTAAAATTTGAGCCG
>SLIE01000521.1 GCA_007135795.1 Desulfobacterales bacterium | reverse complement strand
TCATTTCATTAATTGCACCAGGCATATCAACCACAAGGATTCTTCATGGGAAAAATCGCCATATATCCGGGGTCATTCGATCCGGTCACCAACGGACATCTCGATATCATCACGCGTGGGTTGACAATTTTTGACCGCATCATTGTCACTATTCTTGAGAACCCCTCCAAAACATTATTGTTTTCCCTGGAAGAGCGAATTGATCTTTTGTCTCAATCGCTCGAGGGTATAGAAAACGTGGAGATCGCCTCATACCATGGACTGCTCGTCGATTACGCGAAGCAACGGGGTGCAACCGCCATATTGCGGGGAATGCGGGCAGTATCTGATTTTGAGTACGAGTTCCAGATGGCATTGATGAACCGGAAACTCGAAAGGGAAATACAAACCGTGTTTTTAATGACCGGATTACGATGGATATTTACAAGCTCATCCATTATCAAGGAAGCCGCCAAATTCGGCGGCGACATTGAAAGTATGGTGCCACACGTGGTGAAGGAGCGGCTGGAGCAAAAGTTTAACGTCCGGATCAATGGTAACGGGGCGGTTGATGATCCTCGGTAAGCTTATGTCGGGAGATTTTTCCTTGGAGACGATACCCATTCCAGAGAGACGACGAGAGCGACTCCGACCAGCATCAGGCTGATCGGAAGAATCAATTCAGAGCCCGGCTCAGGGAGAATATTTCGTTCTTTTAACACTAAAATCTTCTCTCCGATTTCGCTGATCATCACTTCTTCCTTCCATGGCCATATCCGACGAAGCGAACCCAGCATAAGCCCGGTTAAAAAAGCCATGACAACAGGCCGGAACCTTTCGAGCAGGTATTTCAGTAAGCGGGAAAAACCGGCCAGGCCCGCTGCGCACCCGGCTGCAAATACGATGATGATGATCATGTTGTGGGGCAAGAAAGGATTTTTCAGGGTGGCCACGATAAATTCATACTTGCCCAGGATCAAAAGGATAAAAGCGCCGCTCAAACCCGGTAGGATCATTGCGCAGATGGCAAGCATCCCCGAGATAAAAATAAAAGGGAAGGTTTCCGGTGTGGCAGCAGGGACAAGCCCAACCAGTAAAAATGCAAATATTGCACCGGCGAAAAACATCGATATGGTTTTAGCCGACCGATAATTCACTTTTCTCCCAACAGCCCAGGTGGAAGCAAGGATAAGACCAAAAAAAAGGCTCCAGGTGGGAATCGGATATGCGGTCAGCAGGTGGCTCATGATGCCCGCCAGACTGATGACGGCAAGGGTGATACCGATAAAGAGAAACAACAAAAAACGGGTATGCAGACGCGTCAGGGCACCCTTGATATCCAGACGCAAAAAACGGGATATCACGTTTGCGTCTACGGAACGAATGGCCGCAAGAAGTTGTTCGTATATACCCGTGATCAAGGCGATTGTACCGCCGGAAACACCGGGAACCGTGTCGGCGGCCCCCATGCATACCCCCTTGATCATCAAACCCATGGCCTCTTTTGCTGACCTTGGGCCGGGGCTTGCCATGAACGCGTCTTTCATGGAGATGTTCTTATCCGGGCTCAATCCGCTTTCCATCCACGCTGTCCAATAAGCTTTACAAAGCGGCATCCACCCAACTCGGTCTCATGAACTCCCTGTTCATCCCTATACAGTTTTATCATCATCTGGGAAGAGGTGGAGCCTACCGGGATGACCATGCGTCCACCGATACTCAACTGATCCACAAGCGGCCCCGGGATCTCAGGAGCTCCGGCCGTCACCATGATGGCGTCAAAAGGGGCCTCTTCCTTCCACCCGAGGGTACCGTCACCATACCGGCAAATAATATTGTAGTATCCCAATTTTTCGATGGTCTTTCTCGCTTTTTCATAAAGCGTACGATTTCTCTCGACCGTATAGACCCGATAGGCAAGCTCGGCAAGTATTGCCGCCTGGTACCCGGACCCGGTGCCGATCTCAAGGACACGATCATCACTGTCTATTTGAAGCGCCTCCGTCATGAGGGCCACGATATACGGCTGTGAAATGGTCTGCTGATCCCCTATCGGCAACGGATGATCACTGTAAGCCTGATCAATGAGAGACTCATTGACGAATTCGTGTCGGGGAACCTTCTTAAAAGCCTCCAATACCTTGGGATCCCTGATCCCCCGGGATTCCATCTGGTTTTTAACCATTGATTCGCGCAAACTCTGGTACCTTCTGCCGGACACTTCCATAAGAGACTCTTGCTTTTCCGCCTGTTACCCCACCATATGCAACGCCGGTGAACAGGACATTAAAGGGACCTGCAGGCAATACCTGCACCTATTTTCCATCGCAACTGAACAGTTTGAAATTTATAATGTAAAGTAACCAAATTTTATGGTATTTGCAAGCACCATGGCATATTAGTTTTGCATGCCTGATCCTGTGGCTTTTAAAACTATATTATATGAAGACACTTAATATCAATATCAATGAAAAAACATTCAACAATGCCGGAAGACACAATGAAATGGCTCAAAACAACCGTTACGTACGAATCGCCTGACACTGAAACGGCCGTAGCCCTTATAAGCGAAATTTTCCAGGCATTCGGGGTCAAAGGGGTGGTAGAAGAATCTCCTGTTACCGATGCCGGTGTTGACTGGGCTGAAGATGCGGTCGCCACCACCGCTAATTATGGCGTAACCGGCTTTTTTCCTGAAAAATATCACGGGGAAAAACAGCGCGAAACTTTCCAAAAACTGATTTCCGAACTGCCACCGGTCATTATCAGCAGCTTCACATTATCCTACGACGAAGTCGACGAGGAAGATTGGGCCGAGTCATGGAAGCTTCATTTTCACCCTTTCAAGGTCACCGATCGAATCGTGGTTTGCCCGAGCTGGCGCTCGTATGCTGCTCGCAAGGACGAAATCATCATCGAACTCGACCCGGGTATGGCATTCGGCACGGGAACCCACCCGACCACCGCACTGTGCATCCGTTTGGTTGAACAGTTTATGACCCGGGAGATGCGATTTCTGGACATTGGCACGGGCTCGGGGATCCTGATGATCACGGCCGCCAAACTGGGTGCCATCAAGCCGGCGGGGATTGATTCCGACCCTGTCGCACTGGAAGTCGCTGAAAGCAATCTTTTGCGAAACAATATCCCCGCTGATGGTTTTTCCCTTGCCGAGGGCAATCTGGTCGACACCGTGGACGGTCCATTTGACATGATCGTCGCCAACATTCTTGCCGAGATAATCTGTAACCTGGTACCGGATATCCCACCAATTCTGGCGGCCAAAGGAGTATTGATCGTCTCGGGGATCATCGTGGAAAAAGAAGCCATGGTTCTGGAAAAACTGCACGACTTTGGATTTAAAATCATCGAAACGCACCATCTCGAAGGGTGGTCCGCCATTTGCTGCACCCGGTTTGAATAAGGACAATTTCATTTTGATATCGTCGTGAGAAATTCCGGCAATGATAATAGAAGCCTTCTCAAAAAAACATATATTTGTCCAGGCCTAAAGCTTATCAGGCCTGACGCGTATATTGGCCTGATCGAGTAGGTTGGTGCTGAGCGATAGCGAAGCCCAACACCCACCCGCATGCAATTTGTATTTCCAAAGCGCAGTCCTGATTTCGCCTGTTTTAACTCCAATTACCATTTGGTGGAATGTTTTAATCGGATTTAGGGTCATTTTTGTTGGGCTTCGCTTCGCTCAGCGCCAACCGACGATAGTCAGTGCCGGCAACTCGGTTTTTTTGAGATAGCTTCTAAAAAACTAACCTTGTCAATTAGAGATTATCGACCTTGTTGACCCTATCAAATTGATTGATTTCAGAATGTGGGGTGATGTGTTCCCCGGAGCAACATTGGGAGGGGGCGGGAGACAGATCAAGGCGAGTGGCGCAAGCATCCTGGACTGTTTTGAGCCCGACGGGGCGAGTTTCCAGGATGCGCAAAACGAGTCTTAGATCTGTCCCCGGACACTCACAGTTGATACGGGGAACACATCACCCCGTATTCGGGAATCACCCGCATATTATCTGCCCAGGTATTAATATTGAGCTCACTGTCACGTGCCATTATCTCAATAATCGGCCAGTCTCACCGCCTCGGATGCCGGGATCAGCTGGACCCGGTCATGCAGCATGGGGAGGCTTTCCAAAAGGATTTCATACGTGACCTCGTGGGGATGGCCGATCCCGATGGCTTGACCGTTTAACTCGGCAATGCGGACAAGGCGCTTGATCTGCTCGCGGATGGCCCCTGGTTCGGGGTCATGGTCCAGAAAAACATCGCGCCTTGCAAACGGAACCTGAAAAAGCCGGGCGGAGGATTGCGACTGGCTCTTGTGGGTAGTCACCGAGTCTATATAATACAGCCCTTTTTTCTTCATAATGGATAACACCTGGTTCATCTGCTCGGAATTTGCCGTCATTTTTGAGCCCATATGATTGTTCACCCCGCTGATGAAGGGAACCGAATCAATATTTCGTCTCAACACGGCAATGCGTTCATCCGGTGTCATTGAAGATAAAAGCGCACCGGGGCCCGGATCTATTTCCGGATATTCATTCGGTTCCATGGGAAGATGCAGCATGACTTCATGCCCTTTGAGCCTTGCAGCATTGGCAATGTGATGCCGGTGCGGGCTGTGAGGGAGTATGGCATAGGTAAAGCGTGCATCGAGCGAAAGAAATTTCTCGGCAAGCTTCAGGTCGTATCCGATATCATCAATGATAATGGCAACCCGGGGCCGTCCGTCCGGGCCTGGTGGCAACACGGGAGAAGGTTTTGGTTGTGCTACGACAGGGGCCTCCGTAAAGATTTCAAAGGCCGGTGTCGCCTCATTGATGGCGCGGGGCTTTTCAATGCCGGGTGATTTTACAATTTTTCCGTCAGTTTCAGGCGTTGGCGTATCCGAATGCGTTATGAAGTAATATCCAATACCTGCGCCCAGAGAAACAGCCACGAAAAGCACCATTATGAATATACGTCTGAAGATTACCCCAAGAAAGGAATCGTTCCTCTTTACCTGTTTTTTCTTTCCGGCAACTTTTTTCCCCGTCGTTTTCTTA
>SLIE01000473.1 GCA_007135795.1 Desulfobacterales bacterium | reverse complement strand
GTCAAGGTCAAGGACGGCGAAAATTTTAACCGCAGGAATACTGGACGTATTTTGAGGATTAAAATTTGAGCCGGACGCAGAGATTGGCGAAAAAGACGGTTTTCGTTCAGGCACTAACTAATTGCTTTAAAGACTTAAAGAATATCCTCCGGGTTTGACCATTGGTATGAATCTGTTATTTGGGGTATTACCATCGATAAGATAAGCCACGAAAGCACAGAGATCCAAAGTCATTTTTTCTCTGTACTTTCCGTGGTAAAGTTTCGTAATCTTATTATCTGATATTTATAGTAAGTTCGAAATATATAATAAGTGACAATTTCTTGACATTACCCTCTCTTTTAGATAATTAATTACTTAGTATGTCATAATACTCTGACAACCGACGATGTATACTGAACGCTCAAGACAAACTTCATAGATAATCTGTTTTTTTATCTTATTTTAGTATCCATTAAGGAGTACAACAAAATCCCTTTCATGCTTTCTTTGCTTATTACCTGAATAATTACTTTTCTTCGTATCTTTTTTGCCCTGGCAGGCAATGATTATGAAGCAGATATCTCGACATTACATTGCTATCAATCGTCAACAAGCCTTGATGAACTCGTAAAAAGTCACAAAGTTTGTAATGATGGCTAAGTTAAAAGGTTCATATAATAGGCGTAGTGATTTTTTATCCGCAACGGCATACATATAGTATTCCGAGCGGATGAAGGATCGCTACAGCGAAGTAGATGAGATTTTTACGACACCATAAAGCTTTGGCATCCCTGAAAATCAATCGTTTATTGATATAAAAGTAAGGCGACCTGTTCGCATCTTGACCAGTCTTGATGGTTTCTTGTTAATATTTCATTGAATTTTTTCGTACAGATTGCCTGAATTAACTATTTAGTGCCCGAACGAAAACCAGGATTTTTCGTCAAGGTCAAGGACGGCGAAAATTCTAACCGCAGGAATACTGGACGTATTTTGAGGATTAAAATTTGAGCCGGACGCAGAGATTGGCGAAAAAGACGGTTTTCGTTCAGGCACTATTTACGGGTATCGCTTTCCGGATAATCCATTCAAGGAGTAAAAAGTGAGTTCCAGCGATAAGATCCTAAACATGTTCAAGGAGGCTGAACTATACAGGAAGCAGGGTCTTCTGGATGAAACCCTGCAACAGTATCGGAAAATTGAAAAAATTATTCTAAAAACTGAAAAGATCAGGCACAAAGCATCACTATTGGAAAAACTTTCTATAAAAATCAAATATATAGACGAGCAGATCAATTCATACAATGAAAGTCCCACCATGCCCGTCGTATCAGAAAAAGCACGTAATCTGATGAGAAGTATGTTTTCAATCGATGATCCTGAAGTAATGGGATCTGCTTCCCTGGGTGAGGCAATCGTCCTTGCCCGTTTCGGTCAATATGCTGCTGCATCGCAGGTGTTTGAAAGTCTCTTTGATTATGACCATTTACGGATGCACGCGGCAAAAAAAATGCTTGAATATGGCCTTGAATATAAAACTGAAATGGAAATGCTTCGGATTATACAAAAATGGGAAGCTGATCATCGCTTTTCCATAGAGGACAAAAACTACCTGGTAAAATACTTGCAGGATCTATTGAAAACAAAACCCGTAAGCGATCATTTGGAAAAAACAGCTGCAATTGAGCCGGAATCGGAAATCAAAGAAGATCATGCCTTAGACATAAGCGCAGTTTATTTCGAAGTGCCGGATGAAACGACAACCAACCTCCGGAAAGTTAAATTGGGAGTCTCTTTTCAGCATGGCACGCGAATCAACGTTCTTGTCCCTGAAAGTGAAACAAGCGTTTCACAGTATTTAAAAACAGGGGATATTATCCATAACGTAGGTTTGCGTTCGCTAAGATCAATATCATTAGCCACATTGTATGTGCAACGAATTCGAAAAATTGATTTTGGGGTTCAACAGGGAGATACCAGTATCACTTTGAAAATAATTAATATCATAACAGATTAGAATCTAAATCTAAAATTGATGAACTCATACAAAGTGGCGATCAAACGTCTTTTTAAAAAAACTCAAGATTTAGGTTGTGCAATCCATGAGAGCTCAGATCCTTATGTGTACATGAAATTCTGAGGGATTGCGCGTTAAGCAAATATTGGACTCTTAAGTGTCGTCAACATTGATGCACTCATAAAGGTCACAAAATTGGTGAAGATGGTAAGCTGAAGTTCCATACGCAAGGGGTAGTGATTTGATTCCGAGAAATGTTACATCGACAAAGTAGATGGGACTTTTAGCTTAGCCATCTAAATTAAGTTGTCCAAATAGCGGGGTTTCATTGAATGGCCACTATTAATTTGAAAGACCGTCGGATCGATTGTAAAATTGTTTATTACGGCCCGGGTCGTTGCGGGAAAACCAGTAATTTGCAGCATATCCATGATACCTTCAAAAAAGAAGTGACTGGGGAAATGATCTCGATCGATACCCATGGCGACCGGACGCTGTTTTTTGACTTTCTCCCCATCGGGTTGGGCAAAATCAGGGGATGCAGTGTCAATGTGCAGCTTTTCACCGTCCCTGGTCAGGTAAAGTATCGTTCCACCAGGGAAATGGTTCTTCGCGGGGTTGACGGAGTTGTATTTGTTGCTGATTCGCTTGCAATTAGACGCGAAAAAAACATGTTTTCCCTGAAAGATCTTCATGAAAATCTCAAAAAGATGGGTCTTCGCATCAACAAGATACCGCTGGTCCTTCAGTTCAATAAGCGGGATTTGCAGAACGAAGGGTTGCCCTTGATGTCTGTCGATCAAATGGATAAAGAGTTGAACCGGCAATTGAAAGCCCCGTATTTTAAAGCAAGCGCAGTTACCGGTGAAGGTGTGAAAGATACCATCACAACCTGTATGCAGATGACTTTGCGGGATCTTCATCGAAAATTCAAGTGGGCACAGGATTAACCATATGACAGGAAACGTTGTATTAAAAGGAAGTCTTGCGTTTATTGAACTGGGAGAACTGTTGCAGCAACTTGGCAGCGGCGGCAGCACGGGTACCATCAAACTTGTTTGTGAAGGGGTTAAAGACTCCGGTTATATTTATCTTAAAGATGGCAACCCGATCAATGCCCGATGCGGGTCTGCCAAGGGCGCGGATGCCTTGTACGGTTTTTTCGGATGGACCCGTGCCGATTTTGAATTTGTCCAGGAAGACCTGACATGTGATACCGTAATTAAAAAAGGGCGGATGGAAATTATTCTGGATGGCTTGCGGATGATTGATGATGGCCTTATCCCTGAAATAATCCCTGTATCGACGCCCAGGAAAACAAGGAGAGAAGTCAGAAAAGGAAGAGGCGGTCGCAAAAAAGATTTGCCGATAATTAAAGGCCCGATAATCGATTACGTTTACGTTGTGGATGAAGAAGAGTTCTCGGATGGTACCGATATTGTTGCACAGGATAAATTCGGTAACTGGTTTTGGGTGATATTATCCGGAAAAATGGAAGTTATCCGGATCTTGCCGGAAGGGGAGGCGCCAATTGTTCAACTGACGGATGGCGCGTATATTGGCAGTATCGTATCTTTTCTGCGAGAGGGGAATGTAAGGAGTGCCACGGTTAAGGCCATCGGCAATGTGCAACTTGGTGTTCTGGACTCGGAGTTGATTTCGCGAGAGTATGCCGCAATGACCGATGATTTGCAAAGCATACTGATATCGATTGATAAGCGCCTGCGTCAGGTTACAGACTTATGTGCAAGAACGGTTTTAGATTGCAACATTATAAATACCGGGCACAAGAACATGAAGCCGCTGACTTCACAAGATAAAAATGAAGATACGTGTTTTCGGGTCACTTCCGGCGAGGCGCATGTAATCCGACATGCAAAAGGCGGTGATATTCACCTTTGCACGCTTACCGCTGGTGATTTTGCAGGACCCATTCCTTTTTTGAACACACCCCACGAACCATACTCAGCCAGTGTTTATGCCTCAAAGAATCTTACGACTGAATGCTTTGACCTGAAAAAAGTAAAAAAAGAATATGATCAATTATCTCAAACGTTTAAAAATATGATCGAATATATGTCCACCAGTATCTCCGTGACAACAGGTCGCGTTGTTGACCTGACATGTAAAAAGAAGGTATAGTATTTGTTTGTTTCGTAATTTAATTGTATTTTTTTGATAAGTGGTGTGTCGTTGCAATGTCAGTTTACAATACAGCACTGCAGGTAAAAATCAGGTTTTCGCTTGCTCAGCGTAAACTTATGTCACCCATGCGTTTAGGCTGTCATCGGAGAACGTCACGGTTGAATGAACCCAGGTCCGGCGAGAAGATGTTCTGTCATCAGCAGGAGAAACAATGCAAATGAATGAAAAGAACAGGCGGGAAGGAACACGGCACGATACAATCCATATACTGAATTATATCTGTCTGGATTCAGATGGCAGACAAGTCAGCCAGGGGATGGCTCGCAGTCTAAATGTCAGTGAAACCGGTATAAAAGTTGAAACTCACGAACCGATCGAAACCCGCTATATCGTATTTATTTCCATTGGGGTCGGTGAAGACATATTCGACCTGAAAGGAAAGATTATATATTGTAATCGTTGCAATAGTGGTCGTTTCGAATCAGGAGTCGAGTTTTACGAGATTGATTTCGACTTGCATTCAAAACTCAAGCGGTTTATCGATACTTTGGAAACGGTTCAAACCGGGACAAGAAAATATGTCTGAAAAGTGTGATCTTATTATAATATAAACAATGTTTTCCCGCCGGGGATGGAACGAGGAAAGGAAAATCATGACTACTGTCTTTGAAACACGAATTCCGGATCTTGACCTTTTTAAACGGGGCAAGGTAAGGGATATCTATGATCTTGGTGATAACTTGCTTCTTGTGGCAACAGATCGGATATCCGCCTACGATGTCATTATGGGCCAGGCGGTTCCTGGAAAGGGAAGAATGTTGACCCGGATTTCGCTGTTCTGGTTCGATCTTATGAAATCGATAATATCGCATCATGTGGTTGAAAGCGATGTTTCAAGATTTTCGGAAGTCTGTTGG
>SLIE01000077.1 GCA_007135795.1 Desulfobacterales bacterium | reverse complement strand
TGAGACGAGGGTAAGAAACGCCCAGGCAACGAGCGAGTTCTGCTTGTGTAAGCCCCAGCGGCTTGACGAATTCCTCGAAAAGCATCTCCCCGGGATGTGTCGGTGGACGATTTCGAGGCAGCCGCCTCCCAATATCAGTGGTAATCTGTGATTTCGATCTCGTAGGCATGGCCTTCCTCCCATATAAAACAAATTCTATATTGCTGATTAATGCGGATACTGTATTGATTCTCCCGGTCGCCTTTCAAGCGTTCCAATCGATTTCCAGGAGGCACTTTAAGTTCATCGATCACCCGAACTCTGTTGATTTGATCCAATTTCCGACGCGCAACCGGCCAAATAGATTGAGGGCAGCATCTTCGAGCTGCTTGCGATGCCACACCATCAAAAATATCCTCGGTGCCAACAGACTTAAAGGTTATTATCATGGATAATATTATAATGGGGTCCATTATAGATGTCAAGCGATTTGCACCGTATGCATAACGCGAAGCTCAGTGGCGCGGTTTGTCCGCGTCCGCTGCAGCGCCTTGTTCGAGCACTTCGTTCAGGGCACTAACTCAATTGGGCGGTTGGCGGTCACGCACCATGAGAATGTATCGACCGTTTGGAAAATCATCAAACTCTCGCAATTGCGAAAGCCCGCTTTGGCGAAGGCGCGCTGCGATGCTAAATTGTCCAATTGCGCACACGCTATAACAAAAGGAACTTCTGGATCGAACAAAATGATTTCAGCAATATGACGTATTGCGCCGGATCCAACCCTCTACCCAAAGCATTGAGTTCGCCGATCATGATGTCTATATCGATCGCGCTCGTCGGAATCTTTCGGAGTTCTGCCACATATAGCTCTTCGCGGGTAGGATGCTGCCACAGTACCAGGCCCACGTCCTTATGTTGACAACCATATCAAAATCAAATCCAAAACAATCCAAACAGATAACAAATTATCCGGTAGTTGAGCAATTCCGGTTATATGAAAATGTCTTTTCATGAGCAGGGACAGGAAATGGCTCCTCGGAAAAACGCAATTTTCACATCATAAAAAACGGGACAAAGAATGCATACTTGCCTGTTCAGACAGTATTCCCGGATACCCCAAAAAATGTACTTTGAATCTGGCAATGTGCTCCATCCTAAAATTCACATTACTGTCGCGGCATAGCCGTATGGTGCCCTGGCACTGGTAATGTAAGAGTGTTCAACAGCTATTGTGATTGAACGCTTCTGCCGGCAACAGTGAGGCAACAAGTCGATCAGTTGAATAAAACCGTTTGCTTCAATGAATACTCCATATCCGTTTTTCTTGCCGGCAGTCCCATGGATTCGATGCGGAGTATCCCTGGTGAATCACTTTGTGATCATTGTTGGAGATATTATGGCTCAGGAGGTCTTTTACCTCCGGAATCGGGTTTGTGGAGCTAATCCATTGGCATGAGGTTTAGCGGAACTGTTATGGTAAACCGGCTTCCCTTCCCGGGCGCGCTCTCAATGTCCAGATTTCCCCCGATGGACCAGATGCGCTCTTTCAGGCGCGTCAGTCCAAGTCCGGTTTTACCGCTTTGGAACAACTCCTCCGGGATGAAACCATTTCCCAGGTCGCTCACACTGATAATCAGATTGTCGTCGTTTCGGGAAAGGAGAACCTGTGCATGCTCTACCCCGGCATGCTTGGCGGTGTTGAACAGCAGTTCCTGTATGGCGCGGAACAGAAAAACCTTCAGGGGAACATCTTTTACCTGCTGAAATGCCTTTGTTTCAAGATGGACATGAAGCCCGAACCGTTCTTCCATCCGCCGGGACAACCACTCGACGGCAGTGGACAGAGCCGCATGGTGAAGTACCGGCGGAGTCAACTCGTGCGAAAGATGCCTCGATTTTTCAATGGATTCAGTCAGCAGGTGCTCGGTATTCTTGAGGCGATCAATGGCAGGATGCGCCTCGCTTGCCGCCTGCAACTGCATCCGCGCAGCCACCAGGAGTTGTTGAAGATCATCATGCAGAAGATTGGCAATTCGCTGGCGCTCCTGCTCTTCGGCCTCGACAAGATCCACCGACAGCTTCTGCACCTGCAGCGCCCGTGTCTTTGCCAGTTTAGTGCGCTCGGTCACCTGCTGTTCCAGGGTATCCATTAGGTGCTGCAGGGCTTCTTCGGCTTTTTTGTGCTCGGATATATCTTCAATGATTGCGATTTCATAATCCGGATCGCCATGGACATCCCGCACCAGTGACAGCGTCAGCTTCGCCCAGACATGATGACCATGCTTGTGAATAAACCTTTTTTCCACCGAATAACTTTCCAGTTCGCCAGCCGCCATCCGGCGAAACGGGATAAGATCCGAATTCACATCCTCCGGGTGCGTAATATCTGGCCAGGGAGTGGCACGCATCTCTTCGGGCGTGTAGCCGAGCATATTGCAAAACGCTTCATTCACATCGATCCAGCGGGCATCGGTGAACCTGACACGTCCCATGCCGATGGCAGACTGTTCAAAGACGGACCGGAACTTCGCTTCGCTTTCCCGAAGAGCCTCATCAACCGTCTTGCGTGCGGTAATATCACTTATAAATACAATAGCACCAACTTCCGTGGCATCGCCTTCATATTCCGGTTCCACCCGTATCATCAAAAACCGATCACCATATGCGATTTCAATTAACTGATCTTTTCTTTGTAAGAGAGCATCATCAACGGCCCTGTCCAAACGCTCAACGAAATCCTCCGGCAGACCCGTTTGCGCCAAGGGGGTGTCATTGATAGATTCCACCTTTTTCCCCACCAATTGGGCAAAGGAATTATTGGCAAGTCGGCAGGTCTTGTCTTTATTGATACCAATTATCGCATTTCCTGATGCGTTTACGATATTGAAGGCCTCCCGAGCCTGCCGCCTTAGTTCACGAACAGGCGTCATGTCGTTGCCATCAATTAAAATGGAGGTTTCATTCTTTTTTTGGTCCTTGAAAATGCGGCTGCTCCAGGATATCCATATCTTTTTCCCATCCTTGTGACGCCCTTCGCTTTCATTGAAATAATAATGTTCCGGGTTTCGAAACAGCTCGGTAATCAGCTGTGAATTGTCCGTGCCCTGGCTGTCCCGCTCGGGCAGAATAGTGCCGACCAGTTTTTTCCCCGCGAGTTCGTTTAATGAATAGCCGAAGAGTTTTTCGGTGAATCGGTTTGAAAACCGGACTTCTCCGTTGCTGTTGAGTTCAATGATGATGCTGTTGATTTCTTGAACATACTTTCGAAAGCGCGCTTCGGCTTCCTCCAGTGCCCGACGGGCTTCGACTTTTTCGGTAACGTCCTCTATGGCCAGCAGTATAAGATTCTCTTCCCCGCCCTTCCTATCTATTTTCCGGGCATTGAGCTGCATGATCCGGTGGCCGATAACCGGGAAATCACGCTCGATCTCAAAGTCTTCAAATTTTACGTTTTCCGAAATTATTTTTTTCAGCAATTCCCGCAGAGCCGGAATATCCCACTTATGATTACTCAGATCATAAATGCGCTCACCTTCCGTTTCAGCCGCCTCCATTTTGAACTTCCGGTAGAAAGCAGGATTGGCGGATACCACTATCAGGTCGTTGTCGAGCACCAGGAGGGGTTCCCGGATGGTCTCGACGATGTTCTCCGCAAATATTCGCGCATCCTGTATGTTTTGAATATCTGAATCTTTCATGTCATATTATTGTTTTAATTGTTCGAATTTGAATGAAAACGTTCATTTAATATATAAACATGATTATAGAGTTTAACAGCAAAATCATCCTCATGATCAAAGCGACCGAATAACAGGTATGCTTTCCGATTCTAAATTTGAAGTGATCACTCCCCTGCGTCAGGGTAGCCGGTACAGGTGGAGCACTACAATGCTCGTCTGCCTATGCATATTTCCGGGCACCCTGAAATATGCAACTTGAATTCACCAATGTTCTCCGGGCCGAAATTCGGATTACTGTCGGGGCATAGCCGAAGTCTTCAGTCCAAAAAAAGCATTCAGACCGGAGTATTTTAGCTGCAATGGTTCCATTCAAGCATTCCAACACCAGGCACCTTACCTTATACCGATGTTTTTGCCGATTAATTAAGTAGTTTAAATCGTAAGAATGATTTATTGTGACCTGTGGCATCATGATGTGCCGGGTATTGTTTTTCAGAATAACTTGAAAAATAGGGTCATTGAGACCAGTCGGATGCAAAACCTTATGAACTGCGGTGCTGCCGGGGTCTGATTTTTGGGTGTGGTGTTGAGCGTTTCGATATTTTAAGCGGTGCTCAGTCCACAACTTGCCTGGAAATAGAATACTCTGACCCTCAATAAAATTTGCACCTTGAATTTGCCTATGTGATCTTAGTCAAAATTTGCATTGCTGTTGGGGCATGTATTCGCGAAAAAGTTGAGATAGCAAGCTAATGAGCAAGAGTAGCTCGTGAGAGCGAAGCAGATCTCAATCTTATCAGTTAGTTGAACAATACCGGTCAGTTAATATGAAAATATCTTTTTCAGGAGTGATGAAAGGGTGTCATCTCTGGAACGTGCCGTTTTCAGGACACAGAGTGGATTTCCATGTAAATTTGAACAAGGCGCGGCTTGGCAAATATGAATGTACAACAAAACGAAAACCGATTTGATATCAGTATCCGGGAATTCACCTCAGATGACCATGCGCGGGCTAAGATCATTGCGAATCGTGCCTTTCCGGCTACTCAATCCCGGTTTGTAATACCTGGCAAGGCAGGCGGGATGGTGGCGACGATCAATGGTGAGGTTGCGGCCATGTCTTTGGTGCGCGTTTTCCGGCTGCCATCCGGCGGTCGGGTCGGCATGATAGCCTGGCTGATGACCGATCCGGATTTTCGCGGTAAAGGCCTGGCGTCTCGCCTTGTGAATGCGAGCACCGATTATCTCCGGAATCAGGGCTGCAGTGAAGTTGTAACGGATATTGAGGGGTACAACACAAGTTCGGCCAATGTATTTCATTCAGCGGGTTATCGGCGCATTGGTTGCTGGCAGCAAATGCAGCGCTGGAATCCGCTGGATTTGATCTGGTTATGGCTAC
>SLIE01000089.1 GCA_007135795.1 Desulfobacterales bacterium | reverse complement strand
GCGGACAAACTAAAAACAGAACTTGAACACTACCATCAGCAACTTCGTCAACAGCGAATCCTTGCATCTCTTCAGCAAAAATCCGAAAACCTTGGAGATAATTTTCAGCAGGCGATACGCGTATATACCGATTACCTATCGGCATATCCGGATACACCGATCAAAACCGAAATAAGAGAAAACATTAATAATCTAAATGAATTATACAAAAAAACAAACATCGAAAAAAAGCAGGCCCTGGTTCTGAGCATGATCAAGTCACTTGGCAACGGAAGATTTTCTGAAAATACGGAGGGTGTAATAAGAGACCAGGAAACCGGATTGATGTGGACACTCCTCGATTCGGATAGCGCCGGTAATCCGAACTGCATTACCTTTGAAGCCGCAGCAAAGTACGCTGAAAATCTATCGGTCGGGGGTTATTCGGATTGGCGCCTGCCCACGGTTTCGGAATTGTTGACAATATACCAAACAAAGCCGTCCTTCCCGGTTAATGAAGAGAAACGATACTGGTCTGCAAACAATTACTCCGGTTATTCATCCGGCTGGTACCGGATTGTCGATATTATTCAAGTCCATCCGGACAGGCAGGTGGTTAAATCACAGATGGATTCACGGGAATGCGGTGCAGTACGTGCAGTGCGTGATGGGACGTCCCTTCCCTGATTGCCCATGTGTATTACCACATCGGTCAAGCGTAACGTTTTCTATTCATCCGGAAATGGTATTTTCAATATAGCTCCGGCAAGCATCCCCTGTGAGAAACACTTTTAACAAAAATCAGTGATGAGAACTTCCATATCCAGGTCATCATCCTGATCATCAAACACCGTCTGATGAAGCATACGGATTACGGGATCAAGAAATTCAACATAATTGGATGTGAGAATCCTTCCCAGATCACTACGATCTTTTTGATCGGTTATTCTTGCAGATTCTTCATATATCGCCGCCTGGAGCTCATCCGGATCAGTGACCGATCTGAAGACACGCATCAGGGAAACACGAAGAATTGATGTCCGGGGAAGTCCAAGTCCATCCAGCGCTTCCCTGTACATTTTTGAATCCACGGGTTCAAAAATATCAACGATTTTCTGAAGATCGCTTTTCTCTTTTACATTCAAATCATCGTTTTCAGCAGCATCCCTCCTGGACACCAGGATATCCGTTCTTTCCTCCGGCTTGACAATGAAATCCACATCGACCATAAAAAGCCTGGCATAATAATAGTATTCTTCCGAAATACACCTTGAAAACTTGAATTCTTCAATACTCGAGATGTCTTTGAGTCCTTCCTGAAGATCGACGCTGACATCCTTTACGATCTGGAATCGCTCCTTTCTGTTTTCATTGCGCAATTTCAATCTGGCACGCAATTTATCAGCATCAAATTTCAGCGTATAAATGTCTACATCCAAATTGTCTTTGAGCTTCAGACGAATCCCCTGCCGGATTCCCTTTATGACAAATCCGCGGGAACGCAAGACTCGCATGATGGCTTTAATCTTTGGATCAAAATTATTCTGCATGTTCAATTATTTTCCAAACCCGGTATCCATAAATAATAGAATCCGGTTAAATTTCGAAGAAAATGCCGGGGTAACCCAATATCAATAAGGGAAGGTGCTTTTGGTCCAAAATTCATGGTTACGGGATTGTAAATATTGTCATTTGCAAAATTTGTGCGGCGATAAACAACAACTTTGCAGTCTTCATGCAACCCTGCCAAGATTCTGGCCTCGGCAATGGCATCCCCCAGATAGCCGACATTATCCACCAATCCTGCGACCCTGGCTTCATCGGCAAGATATAATCTGCCTGTTCGGATTTCATTGGCGACATCATCAGTTAGATTGCGATGCTTGTTTACCTTGTCAAAAAACCGTTGACTAAAACTTTCCACAAGGGATGCAAACAACTGGTCTTCGTTTTCCGTACTGGAACGCAAGATAGAACCCATGTCCTTGTACTGACCGGATCGGTCCACTTTTACGTCCACACCGATTTTATCCATCAACTCATTGATATTCGGACGAATCAGCACAACACCCACAGATCCTGTCACTGTGGTGGGGTGCGCAATGATATAATCCGCCGGAAGTGAAATATAATATCCTCCGGATGCGGCAAAATTCATCATGGCGACCACCACCTTGATACCGGTTTCTTCCCTGAAGCGATAAATTTCATGATAAAGAATATCACTTGCGGTGATCGAGCCCCCGGGAGAATCGATTTTCAGGAGAATGGCACCGACTTCCCTGTCATTGCGCGCAAGATCAAGCTGGGAGACAACTTCTTGAACCATGCTCGGTTTTGTTCGAAACATCCGGTCTTCTTCATCGTCTGAGATTACGCCTTTAATCGGAATGACGACTACTTTCCCTTCCCGGGTACCTGAAAGTCGATACTCATTCAAGGGATCGGCTGCATCGGTAAAAAGAGTGACCTGCGTCGTTATACATCCACTTGCAAACAAGCAGAACTGGAACATGAATAAACATGCAAGGAAACGAATCAAATTTCACCCCCTGTTTCACAAGCGTTGTGGCGAAACAATCTGCAATTAACCGATATCCCACACCCCACGACAACTATCCTGCGAGGAGGGGGAGTACCCCTTCCCCGCAGTTGGAATTATCGTTTCACAAGTTATTTTTCATATACTAGCATAATCGATCATGAAAAAAATTCCTTATCATCTGTTTCTTAGTTTATAATTAATTTGCTACTATTTTCAAGTATATTGTAAAATATACATTTGATTTTTTAAGTTTCAAACAACCTAATATTTAATAACATAAGTTATAGTCTTACATATCATGATTATAACTTCAGGGGTAAAAGCAAGTGAAAATTCTATTTCTGGAGCCATTTTACGGTGGGTCGCACAAAGCTTTTGCCGATGGCCTTATCCAACATTCAAGCCATTGGGTTGATCTTCTCAGCATGCCTTCAAGGTTCTGGAAATGGCGTATGCGCGGGGCAGCATTGCATTTTTCCGAAAAAGTGAAAAATATTGAACGCTACGACCTGATCATTGCATCCGGACTTATGAGTACAGCTGATTTCAAGGCACTTGTCGGAGAGTGCCCGCCAGTAATCGTCTATTTCCATGAAAATCAATTCAGTTACCCGATTGCACCGGGAGAACGCATGGACTATCAATTCGGGTTTACGGATATCACCAGCGCGCTTGCCGCGGATAAGGTTTTGTTCAATTCGCAAACCCATATGGCGATGTTTTTTGATCACATGGACCTGTTTATTCGCAAGATGCCCGATTTCCAACCTTTATGGGTTGCAGAGCGCATCCGTAAAAAAACGTTTGTCTGCTATCCGGGATGCACCATCGGCTTTCCTCCCCATGGGATTAAAAAATCAGCACCCCCGCTTATCATATGGAATCACCGCTGGGAACACGACAAGAATCCGGAAGCTTTTTTCAGCGCAATCGAAGCCGTTCAAAACCGGGGCATTGATTTCAGACTTGCCTTGCTCGGCGAGACATTTAAATCCTATCCGGCCATATTTGACACGGTAAAGGAAAAGATCGGGGCCAGACTTGTTGCTTTCGGCTACGAACCGGACAGGAATGCTTACATGAACTGGCTGCTTCAGGGCACTGTGGCCATCAGTACCGCAAATCAGGAAAACTTCGGCATCTCCATGGTAGAAGCCGCGGCATGCGGATGTTTGCCGCTTGTACCGAATCGTTTGTCATATCCTGAAATTATTCCAACACCCTTTCATGAAACATGCATTTACAACTCCCGGGAGGAACTTGTCGAAAAACTGATACGCCTGCTTGAAAATCATGAGTCTTGCCATAAAAAAAGCCTGCAACTTTCAACAGAGATGGTGACCCGGTATTCCTGGAAAAACAGAATTGATGAATTCGACAGGCACATGTCGGACGCGGCTCACAGACAGGCTTAGGCCGATCGGCACCTCGGATTCAAAAAGTGAAGGCAACCCGGCGGGTAATGATTTCCAAACAGAAAAAGAAAAGCAGGTTTGAAATCAACCCCTGACCTCAAACCTGCTTTCATTGTCAGACCTTGTGGTGATGGCGCTACCGCCTTATGCCGGAGAAGTAGCCGGAGCAGCCGTTTCCGATGCAAGATCCTGTCTTGCCTTGAGCAGCACAACCTGCTTCTTTATAATAAAAGCAAGCCCCACACCCACCAGCAGAATCAAGCCCGCCGCCATAAATGCCGCTGACGTCTGACCGCCGGTTGCGGAATCGATCATCTGATAGACACGGGAGAAAACAAACCCGCCAACACCCCATGACGAAAAGATCAGCCCATAATTGACGCCAAAGTTTTTCAATCCCCAGAGATCTTTCGTGATAGCCGGAAAAATGGCAAGATTGGCACCATAATTAACACCGATCATGGTCGCCAGAAGAATCATGACCATCGCGCTCGTCCCGGGTGAATCCACAATCACCATGGCAATAAACATTAAAAGCGCCTGGGCACCCAAAATCATCATCAGCGTGTTTTCCCTCCCTATCCGGTCCGATATAAAACCGGCAATGATTCTGCCCGCGGCATTTCCCACCGCAAGGATGACAACCGCCAGAAACGCCATTTCAGCAAGGCTTCTTTGGGCCATTGAATTGATGCTGCTGATGACCATAAGGCCGGCACCGGCACCGATAAAATAGGCAAACCAGATCAGGTAAAAATTCCCGGATTTAAGCATTTGAGTGGCGGTCGCCTCCACAACCGGCCTGATCTTCTTTGTGGTGGTGGTCTGTTTTACCGGGGGGACATATCCCGGGGGCGGGTTGATCAGCAGTAGTGACAAAAGAATCACGACAAAGAAAAACGCAACCCCGAAAATCTGCATGGTCTGGACCAGTCCATAGTTTGCGATCAGGTAATTGGCTAAAGGCGAAATGTAGGCGGGCGCAAGCCCGAATCCTGAAACCACCAACCCGGCCACCAGCCCTGTTTTTGCAGCGGGAAACCACTTGATGGCAGCAGGTGTTGCCGAGGAATAACCACAGCCGATCCCGGCCCCGACCATTACCCCGAAACCCAGAAGCCAGACCCAGT
>SLIE01000179.1 GCA_007135795.1 Desulfobacterales bacterium | reverse complement strand
ATATCATCATTTCCGACATCATGATGCCGGAGCTCGATGGATTCGGCCTTTTTTCGAAATTGCGCGAGTCGGAAGAAACGGCCCTGATCCCGTTTATTTTTCTTTCCGCCAAAGATGACCCCAAAGATCAGCTCAAAGGACTGCGCCTGGGTGCTGATGAATACTTGGTCAAACCCTTCAAGTCAGACGATATTATTGGCGCCATCAACAGGGTTCTGGAAAAGGCTAAAAAGATCAAGAGCTTGAAAGAAGAAGTGGATATCGGGGGCAATCTGGCTCAGATCGGCTTGAGCGACATAATACAAATTATTGAAATAAATGAAAAAACAGGTCAAATCGTTTTAACCTCACCTTCCCGGAACATTATAGGGACGGTCTATATCAATGAAGGGCGAGTTGTGGATGCGGTATCCGGAAATCTTGAAGGAGAAGAAGCTTTTTATGACCTCATGGCCCGCACCGAAGGGTTTTTCAAGTTTTATATCCGCGAAACAAACAGAGAAGAAAAGATCAGACATCAAAATATCAATCTTCTGATGGAAGCCTCCACCCTCAATGATGAGGCAGCAGAACTCCAGTTGCTGGTGAGAGGAATGGATGCCAGGCTCAAGATCTTAAAATCCGACATACCGGCAAATATCACCGACCATATATCGGTCGATATTCAAAAACGTATCCTCTCACTCATCGAACATGGCAAAACGATTCAAGAGATTATCGACCATGCCGGCATAAGCCGGATCAGGGCGGCAGCCCTGCTGGCAAATTTGATCCAAAGCTCGGTAATCGCGGAAACAAAAGCGCCGCCACAAAAAGCGGCGGTAAATAACGCATCAAAACAACAGTCCAAATTGCTCAAAGGCAGCCTTGTCAAACAGTTAAAACAAATGGAGAACATTCTGTTCACCGGTATGGTGGAACTTAAAAACCGGTTAAAACCAGCCGCCATACACATTGAACAAGGGCGGATTGTCAATGCCATCCACGGTGAAACAACAGGCAGGAAAGCGCTTTTTCGTATATTCTCTGAACACGGCGGTTCTTGCAAAGCAACGGAACAGTCCCTGAATACGTCCAAGAAAATCGATGCGTCAATAGAAGATCTGATCGAAGATGCCAGCACCGAAATCGTTTGGCGGCAACGCTTGAAAACCGATTTTACCAATATTCGCGTCACCATTTCCAACAAAGGCCTGGAAAAAATTGCAACTGTTAGAACCGATCCGGTTAAATTCCCGCTGATAAAAATTGTTCATAAAAATCCCGTCATGAAAGATATTATCGAAGGGAGCCCGTTACCTGACCTGGAAACCTGCCAGATGTTGGATGAATTGCGCAAGAGCGGAATTTTGGAGTTTGAAAATTGCTGATTTAATAATAGTGAGCTTTCATGTTTCCTATATTCTTTAACTATTGTTTCGCGAATCCGGGAGTTTTTTGATTGCCGGTGCAAAAAGGGGCGGAAGCCCTTGATACGCCTTCATTCTGTCGATTGTATGTTCATACAAAAGCGCATACAACCCCATTAAAACATCAGGATCTCCGGTCGGTCTTTATTGTTGTACTGAATTAACCTGCCCCACTGCCTGTTTCAACCTGCCCGACATTACCCCGGACGGTCCCGGATTAAAACAAAAAACTCAAAACATACCTGCCCCCGGCAAAGACCATGAGAAAAGCCAGTATACATTTAATAAGTGTGGCAGGGACAAATTTCTGTGCACGGGCTCCGGCATACATTCCGATCATGCCGCCGAACCCCAGGAGCAGACCCAGCAAATAATCCGGGGCCACGACCAGTTCCGGATAAAAAGGGGCCAAGAACTGATAGAACAAAACCGCCACCACTGAAGTGATAAGCGTTCCCATGAGACAGGCGCCCGCGATCGTGTACACGGGCAAGTGAAAAACCGCCACAAAAACCGGGGCAATGATCGCGCCCCCACCAATGCCATAAATACCCCCAACCACCCCGACAATCGCGCTCAGCGCAAAAATTCCCATGGTGGGGGCGGTTATGCTCTCACCGTAGAATGTGTAATTGATGGTTTTAAGCCCGAAGTGGTTGAGCTGAACCCTTGGCAGCGACTCCCGGGTAGCGGCGTCCTGCTTTTGAAAATTACGTACCAGTTCCTGAAATCGTTTCTCCGAGGAGTTCTTGTCGGTTCCGGGGGGCGGCCCTTTTATAAGGCTGCGAACCATAACAAAGCCGATATATAAAAGAACAGCTCCTGCAAATACCCGAAACTTATCAGGGTCCGGAAGATATTGGAGCCGCCCGAACACGCCGATAAAGACGCCGGGCACAGTACCTGCGATAACAATCCAGGTCAACGGCCAAACCATACGCCCTTCCTTGATATACCGATAAACCCCGCTGGGAATCGCGACAATATTGAACAGGTGATTGGTTGCGCTCACAGCCGGTGTGGTAAAGCCAAGGACACTTATCTGAAACGGCAGGAGCAGGTTGGCCCCGGAGACCCCTCCCATGCTGCACAGGAAAGCGACAAGAAAACCTGCGATAAACGGTATCCAGGGAGCAACATGGATTTCGGCGACCGGAAAATACATAAGTACCTCCAAGTGTGATAAGATAACGAGCGTAAACAGGCTTGAGAATATACAGACACGAAAAATATACTAATCGTGTCTGTACGTTTTTCTCACCTGAATGTCAATCCGTAATGCACAATACCTGGAAAAATGACGAAAAGATAAACCGGCATGACACTTGTCATTCATATCGCTGTTGCATTGGAAAGGCATTGTTTCTATAATGCAGCAAAATGGTATCGTTATGGAGTGAAGAGGAAAAAATGAAAAACAGTGAAATGACGCTTTCAGCGATTGATAAAAGCCAGTGCCTGGACAGCTTTCAGCTGGACATGCTCGAGCGCGCATTTTCCGAGTGGACAAATGAGACAAAGCGCCCGGATATCAAACTTTCACGCATGCGTATATATTTAATCTTTTTGCTGATCCGCTATACAGGCGGCAAGTTGAACGAAGTGCTTTCCATCGATCCGTTAACGGATGTTAATTTGAAACGGCGGATTATAATTTTCAGATATCCGAAGTCTGTTTCAGGGAGGTTGTTCCGGGAAGTGCAGGTGCCGGAAAGTTTATGCCGCTATGCGCACTCGATCATCAGCGATCCTGATTTCAAGCAGTTCATTAAAAAAACGGGCTTTTTTGTCGATCCCGGGTTTGTTCGCCGCAAATTCTACGAGCGGGCGAATGCATGCAGGATCGACAGTAAACTGGCCGCGCCGGAAGTCATCAGAAAAGCCCGCGCCGTGGAATTGATGGTAAACAATATGCCGCTTCCGGCGGTTCAGAACCTTTTGGGGCATTCCACCCCTGGCCTGACAGCGGCTCATGTGACTTTTTCCGACAATGATATCCATGAAGTGATCCGGCTTTACATGGAAAAGGAATCTTACCGAAAAACGAGTGCCCGAAATTCATTTTTCGGCAAAATAAAGCGTATCCATAAAGGGGATATTCAATCCGTGGTGGAGCTGACCACAATGAGCAGCGGCCTGATATCCTCCGTGATTACCAATGATAGCCTTAAACGACTCGGCCTTGCCGAGGGGAAAATAATTACCGCAGAAGTAAAAGCGCCTTGGGTGATATTGCATAAAACTGAGAAAGAACCGGGATGCAGCGCTGAAAACCGGTTTATGGGCGTGGTCTGCCGCATCCACACAGGCGAGATCAACACAGAATATGTTGTCCGGATATCAGATGAAACCGAACTATGCGCAATCGTCAATTCCGATCGCGCCCGCAATCTTGATATCGATGAACAAGATACCGTATGGGTTGTCTTTAACGCCTACTCAGTGGTGCTGCATCTTGATTGATATTAAAAGTTGTCTCCAAAAATTGTTTTTTACTGTTTTTGGTAAATTCAAACTGGTACCCAATACAATAACGATATTCTCGATCCACCGAAGGGGCAAACCTGCTTTATCTCCGGTGGATCACAGATAACGTCCGATAATCCATGGAATGATCGGGCACTAAAGCGAAACAAGATGTTCGATTAATGCTTCGTATTCGCTTTCGCTCAACTTCGGACCAAAATTTCTTTTTCCCATCATCCGATCAACCGTGCTTTGCCACCCCGCCCTGTCATGTCCGGCACGCTCAATGCGCCTGGTGTCGTGACAAACCGTGCACCGCGCCTGGAGAATCTCCTCGCCATTTCCGGCGGCGGGGGTTTGAATGTACAGGCCCTGTATCAGAAGACTCCCCATCAGGGTAAAAAACAAAATTGCCAGGATCATTTTTTTCATAATAAAGCCCTCTTCTGTCTGATAAAAAAATGTAAAAAGTTTGCACTGATTATAGTATTCAAGTCAGGAAATCACAGATACAGAAAAATATACATGCTTAAAATTCATTTGCCAACACATGAAATTATAATCGGTTCAGAAACCGACTTATGCAATGGAGAGCTTGCCTTCCCGTTTCGTGTGATATAAAGTAAGCGCGTTTGTCTAAAGGGTCTGCCATCGACTTAGGAAACTGTTTCTGATATGGATTCTGAGCAGGTAGTGCCTGCATAGTGGTCGAAAAAAACCTGGATAGCCATAAGGCAGTTAAGAAGAACGATAAGGAACATATCGGTTTTAATGCCGCATTGATAATCACTTCAAGGAGATTTCATCATGACAGAATTAGGTTTTGTAAAAGATCACTGCCAAACCATTAGGTGCGTGACTCAGCGCATTTCAAACAAAAACTGTAATGGGTGACGCTCCGAAAACAACCACTATTTACCAAAGCTGGCGGGTTTATCGACACCCGCGGGTCATCGGCATGCTGTTTCTGGGGTTTTCCGCTGGCCTGCCGCTGCTGCTCGTTGGCGGTACCTTTACGGCATGGCTTCGCGATATAGGCGTGGAGCTGGCTGCCATCGGCTTTCTCAGCTGGGTCGGCATGGCCCATTCCATAAAAGTTTTTTGGGCGCCGGTCGTGGACCGTATCCCCTTGCCCCTTCTGACACACCTATTCGGCCGTCGTCGGGCATGGATGATAACTGCCCAGACAGCCGTCGGCATATCCCTGCT
>SLIE01000350.1 GCA_007135795.1 Desulfobacterales bacterium | reverse complement strand
GAGCATCAGGATAGCGAGGTTTTGATAATGAAACCGAATTTTTTACCCAACGCATTACCCGCATGGATCGGCAGTCTGCCGTTGCAGGACCATGACCAGGCGATCCGGATTATGATGGATTACACCCCGGAGATTCCGATATGGATACAGTTGCCGCATAATAAGAATGAAGGGATGGTGGAACAATTTGCACCTGGTATGCCTGGTCTGGATACATCGGGCGAAAAACTGATCATTGATTCATCAACAGCGCGCTTTGACGAGGAACTGTTATCCTTTTATGAAGAATATATGGCAGTGACCGAAGAACAGATGGATATTGAAAGCTCTCGTTTTTCTCTTTCCGATACCGTTGCGCCCGGTTTTCATCTTTTTATGCGGGAGTATAAGGGTCTTATAAAATCACCAGTTGCTGTGAAGGGGCAGGTTACGGGCCCTTTTACCTTTTCCACGGGGCTGGTGGATGAACGGGGCCGGGCGATTTTTTACAATGATCAGCTTCGGGATGTCGCCATAAAGCTTATCGCCATGAAAGCCCGTTGGCAGGTGCGTCAGTTGAAAAAATTCGGGGTGCCGGTGATTATCTTTCTGGACGAACCTGCCCTGGCCGGTTTTGGCTCGTCTGCCTTTATCAGCGTATCCAGGGAAGAGATCGATGCAGCCCTGGAGGAAGTTATGGCCGCCGTCCATGAAGAAGGGGGGCTTACCGGTGTTCATGTTTGTGCGAATTCGGAATGGTCCATCATACTGGAATCATCTGCTGATATTGTAAGCTTTGACGCCTACTCCTATTTTGACAAGTTTGCGATTTACACAAATCAGGTAAAAAGCTTTATGGATAAAGGAGGCCTCCTTGCCTGGGGTATCGTTCCGACGGGTGATCCGGAAGTGATTGAAAAGGAGAGTACCGATTCGCTTTACAACCTCTGGGAAGAATGCGCCGCAAAGATTGTCGATATGGGAATAGATCGGGAAAAAATGGTGGCACAATCACTTATTACGCCCAGTTGCGGAACAGGGTCACTATCGTTGCCCCAGGCGGAAAAAGTCATTCGGATGAACAGGGAAATTTCGGCTCGTATTCGCAAGTGATCGCACATATCTTTGGGTGCGCGGGACTCCATTTGCCAAAAATTGCAAGATATTTTAAATCAATGGGCTTCTAAGCCTGATCTTCGTTGATTAATAACCAAACTTATAATTGAATAACCAAAGGCATTGCTGAATATGTTTGAAAAAAAAGATATAAAGGGTTTTACCGGGGGTAAGCGATACGTACTTGACGAGGAATTGGCAAAGGTCGTCAATATTTCCATGGCGCTTGAAATGCCGCTGCTGCTCAAGGGAGAGCCGGGAACAGGTAAAACAATGCTTGCCCATGCGATCGCAGAGAGTCTGAATATGCCGTTGATCGTGTTGAATGTAAAGTCCAACATGAAGCTGGTCGAAGCCCTCTACCAGTACGACACGCTGACCCGTCTGAACGACTCCCGTTTTGGCGATTCCGCGCGAAACGTCTCGGATATTGAAGAATATATCAAAATGGGCAAGATCGGGCAGGCGTTTACGGCACAATATCGCACGGTATTATTGATTGACGAAATAGACAAGGCGGATACCGATTTTCAAGATGACATGCTCGACGTGCTCGACCAAATGGAATTCGACATTATCGAGACGGATAAAACCTTGCGGACAATACACCGCCCGGTCATTATCATTACCTCAAACGCGAAAAAGGATCTTTCCGATCCTTTTCTGGGCCGATGCAACTTTCATCACATCGCGTTTCCCGACCCCAAGATGATGCGGAAGATCATTTATGTTCATTTTCCGGATATCGACACAAATATTATGGAAGCCGCCATTGATATGTTCTACAAGTTGCGGGAAATCGACGTGGTGGAAAAAAAGCCGGCAACAAGGGAATTGATCAACTGGATAAGAGCCCTTTCAGCGGATCCTGATTTCAAGCCCAAGCAACTGGCAAAAGGGGATGTCCCATATTTGGGCGTTTTGTTTAAAAAGAGCCAGGATTATATGGTGGCGGCAAATTCCACCGGGCGCAAGCGATTGTTTTAGCAAGGGTTCTGTTGAAGGCCGAGGCATGGAGTAAATATGTTTATTGATTTTTTTTACAAATTGAAAGATTCCGGCATTCCGGTGACACCCACCTCTTTTCTACTCCTGCAAAGGGCGCTTGAGCAGAAAGTGATTTTGTCGCTTTCGGATTTTTATATTGGTTCACGGACCATACTGGTGAAAAGTGAGCGTCATTTTGATCTCTTTGACCGGATTTTTGCCCATTTTTTCGAAGGTGCGGAGCTTCCGCCGGAAGAAGGGTTTGAAATCGACGATATTGCGAAAGCCTTGCTCGATCAGTGGCTCACCGATCCGGAATCAGTGGCCCGTGCCCTAGGAGCCGATGAAAAAGAACTGAGTAAAATGACGCCCGATGAACTCCTCGAGTATTTCAAGGAACGGCTTAAGGAACAGACCGAGCGCCATGATGGCGGAAACAAGTGGATCGGAACGGGGGGTACCTCGCCGGTGGGACATTCCGGATATCACCCGGGTGGGATGCGTGTTGGCGGCGAGTCCCGGAACAAGTCCGCGGTCAAGGTCGCCAATGAGCGAAGGTACAAGGATTATTCACGCAGTGGTCCTTTGACGCCCTCCTCCATGACTGAAGCGCTGAAAAGACTCAGGAACTTGATACCATCGGGACCCAAGGACAAGGTCAATATCGACGAAAGCATCTATCAAACCATGAAAAATGCGGGAGAGATAGAAATCGTTTTTGATCGCGGTCTTAAGGACCGTCTCAAAGTGATATTGCTAATCGACAATGGCGGATATTCCATGGACCCGCACATACCGGTGGTGCAAACCCTTTTTAATTATGCCCGATCCCAGTTCAAGGATCTGAAAACCTATTTTTTTCATAATACTGTTTACGACACGGTATGGGAAGATCCGGCCCGGTATAAAAAACCAAAACCGATCATCGAGTTTTCGCGTATGGATTCGGAAACGCGGCTGATTTTTGTCGGCGATGCCAGCATGGCCCCGTATGAGTTGATGTCAAGGGATGGATCGATATATATCTCCGAGAGAAGTGGCAAGGCAAGCATAGAGCAGCTTCAGTTTCTTTCGGAAACCTTCCCTGCCAATGCATGGCTGAATCCCCTGCCTTCCCGAATGTGGCCATATACCCGGTCGATCGGGATGATCAACCAGATTTTTCCCATGTATGAATTGAGCGTTGACGGGCTTGAATCCGCGGTGACCAGGCTTATGGCCGCTTAAGAAGTTTTATATTGTAAATGGCAGTCTTGACGACTTCGTAAAAAGTCCAAAATCTTCGTTACGCACAATCTCTCCGAATTTGCGGCTTACGGCTTGTAGGCATACACGTACAATTAATACGCTGCGTTCTTCGGGATTGGGCAAGCCTTGATCTTGAGCTTTTTACAAAGTCGTCAGGTTGCGACGTTTGACGACGCCATCTAATTTTTTTTCAGGAGGAATACAATGTATTCAGTAAAAAAATCAAGGTTTCTTAAATACATTATCCCCGCCCTTGTTGTATTTTCTTTCATGTTGGCAGCCGTTACGGTGAGTGCGCAGGAAAGGCTTTCCATCTCGGTAAATACGGCAAATGTTCGCTCCGGTCCGGGCACGGAACACGCGATGCTTTGGCGTATGGAAAAATATACCCCTTTGAAAGTTGTTGCCAGGCAGGGGGAGTGGATTTTTTTTGAGGATTTCGAGAAAACCAGGGGGTGGATGCACCGGGATCTGGTCAGTAGCACGGAAACGATAATTACAACAGGTGCAACATGTAATATTCGGACTTCCCCCGGTACCGATCATGAGATCCGGTTTCAGGCCGAAAGCGGCGTGCCGTTCAAGGTTCTTGAACGCCGGGGGCCATGGATTCATATAGAACATGCAGACGGGGACAAGGGCTGGATTCATGAATCCCTTGTCTGGTAAACCTTGCTTTCCCGGTTTTTCGGTACCCTTAAATACAAACGATCACTCACGTCTTTTTCTACGCATCATCGATTATTATGGATGCGTTTGCTAACGTGATCAAATCAAAAAAGGAAGAAAATGGATTTTAAAAATAGAAAATTAATCGTGGGAGTCGGTTCCGCGCTTGTTGACATACTGGCACAGGAAGAAGACGCATTTTTAAGTGCCGCCGGGGCAGCAAAAGGGGGGATGACCCTGGTGGAAGCAAGCGAGATCGATCGGCTCATTGAACTTACAACCGGAGCCAACGCAGTGGTCCCGGGTGGGTCGGCGTGCAACACGGTTATAGGGGTCGGCGATCTCGGAGGCCAGGCCCGTTTTATCGGGAAGCGTGGTAAAGACAGCCTCGGCATGGCGTATGAAAAGGATCTCATCGCCCATGGGGTAGAGCCTGAAATGTTGGAATCCGACGATCCCACGGGACGCGTCCTGTCAGTGGTCACACCGGATGCCCAACGTACCATGTTTACTTACCTGGGAGCGGCTGCATCAATGACCCCGGATGAAATCTCACCTGAGTGCTTCCGGGACGCCGCCATTGTTCACGTGGAAGGTTACCTGTTGTTTAACCGCGAGCTCATGGATGCGGTATTAAAGGCGGCCAAGGCACAAGGCGCGAAAATAAGCCTTGATCTTGCCAGCTTTAATGTGGTTGAAGAATCGAAAGATCTGCTGGATTTAATCGTGGCCGAATATATTGATATCCTGATCGCAAACGAGGATGAAGCGCTTGCTTTTACCGGGGAGCGGGACGAGGCAAAGGCTCTGGGAATATTGGCAAAAGATGTGGAGATTGCCGTATTGAAAATCGGTGCCCGGGGAAGTCTTATTTCAGGAAACGGCGAGGTTGTCGTAATAAAGGGAATGGGGAACGGGGTTGCGGTGGACACAACCGGTGCCGGCGATCTTTGGGCATCAGGGTTTCTTTTTGGCCTGGTAAATGGTATGAGCCTTGAACAAAGCGGTGCGCTTGGCTCATGCTGCGGTTATGAAGTTTGCCAGCTAATTGGCGCAAAAATTTCAGATGACGGATGGCATCGAATAAAAGAAACCATTGTAATGTGACAATAAAGCGTCTAT
>SLIE01000352.1 GCA_007135795.1 Desulfobacterales bacterium | reverse complement strand
TGGGACAAGGGCATTGAAGATCATATCAAGGAGCACTTTCATCGGCACCTGAGGGACGCCGCGGACAAAACTTTTGAATACTTCAAGAAACAAAAATTTACCAGGCTCATCATCGGCACGCCGGATGACAGAAGCAGGCCTTGGCTGAAAGGGCATCTGCACAGCTATCTTCAAGAGCGGCTTGCAGGTGAATTTACTGCGCAGCCGACTTCAAAAGACAGCGATTTAAAACAATTGGCACTGGAAACAGCAGCAAAATACGAACGCGCACAGGAAATCCGTCTCGTCGATATGATTTTCGAGAAAAGTTCCCCCGGGAACCTGGGCCTCCTGGGAATCGACCCGGTTATCAAGGCGCTTGCAAAAGGGCAGGTACACACCCTGGCAATTGAGCGCGGCTACAGAAGAACCGGCTACATATGCTACGATGATCATACGCTCTCATCCGACAAAGAAAACTGCCCGCTTTGCAATCGTCCGATGAGCGAGGTCAATGACCTGATAGATGAAATGGTGGAAGTCGCCCTGATGCAAAATGCCGAGGTCAGGCATATTGTTTCACCTCATGAAGAATTTCAAAAATATCATGCAGGTGCGATTTTACGTTTTGCTCAGCAGTAAAGCAGATATTGAATACCGTATGTCCGACCAATATCCCGCAGGAGTAAACCACTGGTTCGCCCCTGCGGGTTCATCGAGAATATTTAATAACAATCAATCACCCAGGTTGGCCATAAAATCGTCATAAATACTCTCCAGTGACAACTTGTGCTTTGCTTCCTCCTGGCAAAGGACGTTAAACAACTTTTTCGCACCATCGTCTTCGGCAGTTTCTCTGAGATCATTATAAAATTTAAGCGCCTTTTCTTCACGCTTCATTGCCAAATGAAGTATTTCACGATAGTTCATACCCTTGTGATACTCGATGTCCGTAAGATAATCACTACGCTTGATATCCGTTATCCATTTAAGTCTGTATTCCTTCAAGGCCTCGTCAGGATCATCTTTCGCCTTCATCCCTTCCAGCATCTTCTTGTGCTTCAATTCCTCCGAGGCAAATTCCTGAAACATCTCCCTGGATCCTGACATTTCCTCGTGATCTGCAACCATATGATAAAAGTCAACGGCTTCCTGCTCTTTTTCAATGGCAAAATCCAATATTTCGTTCAAGTCCTTGAATCCCATTTTAATCTCCTGTCTCTCGGGGTTTCGGCCATTTCGCCGATCAAACGATCGTGTACCATCTTTATCTATCAAATTATTCGGAAGCCTTCGGCTCTCCCAATGGTTTGAAGGCTTTTTTGCTTGCCCCACAAACCGGACACTTCCAATCTTCCGGAAGTTCTTCAAACTGGACACCCTTTTGAATCTTACCTTTGCGATCCCCTTTCTCCGGGTTAAAAATACACCCGCAATTGGTGGTCTGGCATTGATACATCTCTTCTGGCTTTGGCATTGTCCCGACTCCTGTCTTAAAAAAAGGTTACAGCGGCCACTACTGTTTCGGTACATCCAGCGTTTGCAGCACATTGCCCTCGGTATCCCGAAATACAATGTGACTGTAATCATTCCGTTCGATAGCGGCCAAAACATAAGGACTGGTAAGAACCTGAGCCGTAAACCGATCTTCGGGAGGCGACGTCATGATAACGATGATGTTCAGGGTATCATCTATTATCTTACCGATTTCCTCAAAAAAGATACCATACCCGGCTGTGGGCTTTTCCCCCATAAAGGCAGCCGCGATGATTTGAGTTTCAAATTCAACCGGCAGCGGCTCCGGCATTGGCGCGCGACGCGCATAAAGGGATTCAAGCAATTCATATAGCTCTTCGCGATTCGCAATGATCATAAAAGCATTCTTCTCATCCGTTATCCCTGAGTAAGCCCCGCTTTCGAGAATCCTTACATTCACCGTTTTTTCGGATACCCGACACCCGTTAAACCAAAAGGGGGTGGAGATAATAAAGATAGCTGTAAAAATCGAGAAAACATTTAATTTCATTAGACTTATCCATTATTACGGCGCATTGGTCTCTATGCATATAATAAAAATGATTCCGGTTATTTTCAACTATTCTTTATTCATCTCGTATTGATTAAAATACAAGAGAAACCATTGAAGCATACCGACTTTTTTTTGCACTCGATCCTTTTTTCTTTCAGGATACGATCAAAATTCATTTTATATATAACGTATTTCAGAAATTAATAGAGCCATTAGATGACATGTGAAACCATTAGCCTTCTATACATACAGTAATAGTCGTTCGAAATATGTCAATACTACTTTTTACAACTTCGTAAAAAGACCAATCTCTTCGCTATGTCTTGTTGCCACGCATTTCTTTGCCGGGACGATTGTGTTATTCAGGAAAGCATCGGAAAATGACACGAAAGCGGCAGTTGCGCGCCGGATGCTTGAAGCTGCTGAGGAACTGGAGACCCGAACCAAAAAACAGGAAACCAGGACGATCATCCTGTACTCGTCGTCAAAAGCTCTGGCTTCGATGGGTTTGAAGCACCTGGTGGCATCGAAATGGTCAGAGCCGAATTGCATATTACATAGTACTCTAATGGAAACAAAAAGAAGTTAAACTATATTTTGCCTTTAGTTGACAAAAAATCATGACCCGAGTATATTACGAACGTTAATGGCTTGTATTGTCAAGCTGACTTGAATGATTAAAAAACCAAATATCAGGTACTAAAGAACTTATGATTATCGAATGTATCAACTGCGGCAAATCATACAAAGCACTTGAAAGCCAGGTTCCAAAAGACCGGATCGTCACATTCAGATGCAAGGGATGTGATATGAAACTCAAAATCGATCCGGAAAAAATCAAAGCGGGTGCT
The DNA here is from genome assembly GCA_007135795.1 of Desulfobacterales bacterium. GTDB lineage: Bacteria > Desulfobacterota > Desulfobacteria > Desulfobacterales > Desulfosalsimonadaceae > B1SED10-16. Next base: position 2,267 of record SLIE01000352.1, on the reverse strand, counting down.
GATATAATCAAAGCTGTTCCAGCAGACGGATCAGCAGGAGATTGTTATACGGTAACCGAGAACAACGGACAAAAACTCAAAGACAAAATTGTTGCAAGCATAGAAAAACTTCCGCCCTTGCCACAAGTAGTATTCAAGGTACAGGACCTCATCTCTTCACCTGATTCGAATGCCATTGAAATTGCGAGAGAAATCGAAACAGACCAGGCTCTTGCCGCCAAGGTACTGAGAATTGCAAATTCCGCTTATTACGGCATGGGTGGTAAAATATCATCGGTTCAACATGCATCTGTCGTACTGGGATATAAAACACTGGGCGAAATTGTAACCGTTGCGGGTGCCGAAGGCACCCTCGATGGGAAGCTCCCCGGATACGAATACGACAGCAGGGATTTGTGGGAGCACTCCCTGACAGTGGCATTTGGTTCCAAGCTAATTGCCGGGATGAACAATTCCGCCCTGGCCAATGAAGCTTACACGGCAGGCCTGATTCATGACATCGGGAAAATAATCCTCGACCCCTACATCATGGAACATAAGATTGATATTGTTTCCTTCATGGAAACGGAAGAAAAAACCTTCCTGGATGCCGAAGACCGCTTTTTTGCCTTCAACCATGCGGAAATCGCTTATGAAGTCTGTAAAAAATGGAATTTTCCCGATATCATAAGCAATGCCATCCGCTATCATCACACCCCTTCGAAATCCGGTGACAATTTGCTTGCATTCATCCTTCACGTGGCTGATCAGTCGGCACGAATGAGTGGGGCCGGGTATGAAGATGACGATTATCTTTATGAAATCGAAGAAGGGGCAATCGATTTTTTAGGTGTTTCGCATGAAGATATAAATAAAATTTCTATGGAGGCAGCAGAATCAGTTAGCCAGTTTGCTTCATGATACGCCTTCAGATATCTATATAGCGAGAAACCAAAACAGAATTTAAACTCAGGAAAACCAAATCGAGAAATCTTTGCCGCCGGTGCGGGCGTTATAATTTTTTTACATTTTTCCGTGTGTTTCGTAGGCAATCGCTTTATCTTTATTTCTGTTCTTCGCCCGGCCCTCAGCTTCAGTCTTAATTGCGGACAACAATTTTTTTGTCAGTTCATGAAGCCGTGTCTGCACACCGGCCACACGCGCAGGCCACAACATCGGGCCGGAAAAAGTTTCAACACTTTCCAGCGATGTCCAATCGTCAACCCGTTTAAAAAGAAACGTATGCCTGGCATGAATCCCCCACTTTGATCCGGACCAGGTAACAATCTTTCCTTCGATAAACCTCTCGATTACCGGTGCAATCCGGACTGGAAATATAAAGGGGCTCAAGGCAAACGATAAACACCCGCCTTTTGCCATGGCTTCCCCGTTTTCCAGGCGGCAATCCCGGCATACCGTGTTCCAGTCGGACCAGTTCCCGGTTTCGGTAAAAACCTGCCAGACGGTTTCAACAGGCGCATTAATCTTAATCACTTCTCGTATCATCATGGCAAAATAAAAAATCCCGTTAAAGTAAAAATAAAATCATCGAAGTCATCGTGAACAGTTCAATACCAAGGCTTGCGCAATCCCGAAGAATGCATCGTACTGAAGTGTACGTGTATGCCTACAAGGTGTAAGCCGCAAATTCTGAGGGATTTCGTAACGAAGATATCGGACTTTTTACAAAGCCGTAATTTTATCCTTTTGCTGCTTCATTAATAATATTATATATTAATATCATCCATGCAAAAAATCCCAAATAAAAGGGGAATTAAAATGGAAGAGAAGATCACCTTGGGAATCAGTTCATGCCTGTTGGGAGAAAACGTCCGTTATGACGGTGGACACAAACTCGATCATTTTCTCCGGGATACACTCGGCCAGTATGTCACCTATGTTCCGGTATGCCCTGAAGTCGAAGCCGGTTTCGGCATCCCCCGGGAAGCCATGCGGCTCGTGGGTGATCCCGAAAAACCGCGTCTTGTCACATCCAAAACATCGATCGATCATACGGAAAAAATGACCCGATGGGCAAAATCACGGGTACCCGAACTTGAACGGGAAAACTTGTGCGGATTTATTTTCAAAAAAGACTCACCCAGCAGCGGACTTGTGAAGGTCAAGGTATACGATGACAAGAACATGCCCCAAAAAAAAGGAAGGGGAATTTTTGCCCGACGCTTCATCGAGCACTTTCCCCTGACCCCTGTCGAAGATGAGGGAAGGCTTCATGATCCACGACTGCGGGAAAATTTCGTTGAACAAATATTTACGCTGAAGCGTTG
>SLIE01000140.1 GCA_007135795.1 Desulfobacterales bacterium | reverse complement strand
TATCAACAACTCTGCCCGGATAGTCTTTTGTGGGTTCAACAGTTATTTTAAAAGGTCCGTCTGCTTCCGGTTCAAAAATCGCGCTGCCGGCAAACTCCCTGTCGGAAGAAATGGCAAGAAATTCAAGTATGAGAATCCTTGGTCCAAACTGCCAGGGATTTATCAACCTCGAAAGCAATAATACCTGCACGTTCAGTGCCTCTTTGGAAATACGGCCCTTGAAAAAAGGGTCCGTTGGTTTTGTGACGCAAAGCGGAGCATTGGGGTATTCCATTTTTAACCTGGCGCAGGAGGAGGGGGTCGGCTTCAGCAATATTATCAGCACGGGGAATGAAGTCGATCTGAATTCGTTGGATTTTATTGAATACTTTATCGATGATGATCAAACGAAAATAATATTGGCCTACATTGAGGAAGTCAAGGATGGCAGGCGTTTCAGGGATCTTGCGGAAAGGGCGTTGCAAAAAGGAAAGCCCATTGTCTGCCTCAAGGTCGGAACTTCCGATATCGGCCGGAAAGCAGCCGCCTCTCACACGGCTTCCATGGTCAGCCATGACACTTCCTATGAAGCGCTTTTCCGGCAAAAAGGAATTATCCGGGTCAACGATGTCATCGAAATGATTCAGGTTGCCCGGCTGGTGGAAAGACTGAATGCACTGCCGAACGGAATGAATTTAGGCGTTATCACGACTTCTGGCGGTGCGGGCATCCTCCTTGCCGATGAAGCTATCCGGCTCGGTCTCTCGATTCCCGAGCTGGATGCTGAAACCCAGACTCTCCTGAGCGAGGTTATTCCTGCCTATGGCTCGACGGTAAACCCGGTTGATATAACCGCCCAGGTGATTAACGAGGCCGGGGGGTTCACAAAAGTTTTACGGGCGTTGATCGAAAATTCGGATATTGATGCGATTATCATCGTTATCAGTATGATATACGGCGAATCAGGTAAAATAATGGCCGAAGAAATCGTAAAGGCCCACAAGAGAGCCGAAAAGCCGCTTGTTGTGACATGGCCCGCAGGGAACAGGTTGATGATGGACAATTTTGACGTTCTCGAAAATGGAGGTGTGCCTTGGTATAAATCCCCTGTCGAAGGGATTGGCGCCTTGGGGAAGGTTATGAAATACAGGTCATTTTATAACAAACTGTGCACGGATGTAGGTGAGTTGACACCTTCCAGAGAACGGACCGAGCGTTTCTTGATCGATGCCCTGTTTAAAACGGAAAAAACAGCACAGGGTGAAGATGGAAAAATCATAAGTGAATATCACAGTAAAAAGATACTGTCACACTTCGGTATTCCTGTTAACCGGTGCGAACTTGCCGTTTCTTCGGCAGAAGCCGCGGAGCTTGCCGACGAAATAGGATACCCGGTTGTTTTGAAGGTGGATTCGGTCGATATTTCCCATAAAAGCGATGTGGGGGGGCTGCGGCTGAATTTAAAAAACCGTTTCGAGGTAAGTGTCGCCTATGACGCGATCATGAAAACATTACGGGATCAAAACCTTGACGGCAATATCAATGGCATCATGGTTCAGGAAATGGTCCAGGGCGGTACGGAAACAATCATTGGAATAAAGAATGAACCGAAATTTGGTCCGATGATCATGTTTGGCCTGGGGGGGATATACGTTGAAGTGTTGAAGGATGTTGCGTTCAGGTTCGCACCCCTCACCTACAAGGAAGCCCAGGATATGATCCAGGAAGTCAGGAGTTACAAGGTTTTGACGGGCATAAGGGGAGAGAGGCCGCGTGATGTCTATGCCCTGGTCGATGCCCTCGTGAAAATAAGCCATATGGCACATGAATGTGAATCGTATATTGACCAGCTGGATTTGAATCCGCTGGTGGTTTTGCCGAATCAGCAAGGGGTCAAGGTGCTCGATGCCCTGATTGTGAAGCGCTGAGCAGGTAAAAACAGTCAAAATTTATTGAATTGATCTTCACTTTAAAAAGATTAAACAGGTTGGCATGTGAATGTTTATTCATAGCGATTGCTGTAGCACTTCACGGTATGTTTTGTATTCAACTGGCTTGCCAACACTATCGTAGCAATGCTGAAAACTACAAACAAGGAGGACGGAATGATGAAAAGAACGTGGTTTAAAAGATTGCTTTTCCCATGTCTGCTGGTGAGTTTGGGAATGTTTGTGCACGGGTGTGGCGATAAGTCGGGAGATGCGGAAACATCGATCTGGAAGCAGCCGATGTCGATTGCAACCGGCGGTACAGGGGGTGTCTACTATCCTTACGGTGGGACCATGGCGGATATCATTTCAGGCCAAGTGGACGGGATGCGGGCTGCAGCCGAAGTGACAGGTGCTTCCGTGGAAAATGTACGGCTTGTTAACCGCCATGATGGGGAGATAGGCCTTGTCATGGGAGATGTTGCGCATCAGGCGCATTTTGGAGAGGGTCAGTTTGAGGGAGATCCTCAAGATATTCGCACCATGTTCCAAATGTATCCCAATGTTTACCATCTGGTTACATTCGATCGGTCTCCCGTTAATAGCATCGGGGACTTGAAGGGGAGGCGGATTTCAGTCGGGGCGCCCGGCAGTGGGACCGAGTACAAGACCAACCTGGTATTTAATTCATTGGGGATATCTTATGATGATATCAGGGTCGAAAGGCTGTCATTTTCAGAAAATACCAATGCCTTAAGAGATAATAATATCGATGTGGGTGTTTGGAGCGTTGGTGCCCCGACATCATCAATAATGGATCTGACGGCAACGCACAAAATTAAGATAATACCGTTTACCGAAAATGAAGTGGAAAAGGTCGCCAGTGACCACCCGTTCTACAGCCCGTTTGTCATCAAGGCCGGGTTCTATGAAGGGATAGAAGAGGACGTATTGTCGCTTTCAGTTGCAAATACCGCGATTGTTCACGCCGATGCATCGGAAGAAGACGTGTACAAGGTGGTAAAGGCGATATTTGAGAACCGCCAGCGGTTGATCAACGTGCATCATTTGGCCAATTGGACAACACCGGAATATACCGTGGGAAGCTCATCCGTTCCGCTTCATCCGGGAACGATCCGGTACTTCGAGGAGATCGGCGTAGAAGTGCCTGACAGGTTACGCCGTTAATGGTGTCTTCGATAACAAAAAAGAAGGGGCGGGAGCGAAAAGTCGCCTTATTTTTCCTCCCGGCTCTTTTTCTTGCAGCACTTTCAATAACTGCAGCAGCATATTTCTGGCTGTTGCCATCCTTGCAGGCCTTTGGACAAAAAGACGTGTTGATGATCGTTTCTGCAACCGATCATGGGAAAAAAGTCGTTTTCCCCATGGAAAAACACGGCACGTTTGTCATTTCGTATACGCATTCCGTGGATCGCGTCCCGGTTGTGGAGCATTATCGCATAACCGAAGAAGGACGATTGATACTTGAAATGTTTGAAAATTCAACGTTCGGCGCTGGTCTGGGGGACCAAATGGGGGAACTTGCATGGGTTGATGGCCGACAGGTGGTCAGAAACATAAATCTGGTTCTGGACCGACTGCCCTTGAGAATCGGCAGTATTGCCAACCCTTCCGTTCACATTGATTATGACCGGACTTCTGATCAAGGAACTGAAAGGCGAATTAGGCTTTTAGATCGTTTTGAAAACGGAGAGCTGGTTTATATCTATTTCAGTTAGTAGAAGCAATATCTACAAAGGGGAGTCCCAATGAAAGCGGTTAACAACCTTTTTTACTGGCTCGAAAATAAAGAAAAATGGGTCATTACGATCGTTGCAGTTTCCATGTCCCTTTTCCATATGTATACCGCAGGTATAAGGCAGCTTACCCCGTGGTTGCAGCGTGATTATCACTTGCTGTTCGCACTCATTCTGGTTTTCCTGTTTTTCCCCCTTACGAAAAAGGAAAATCTTAAGTTTTTAAAAATAATTGATTACATACTGGTCATTTTATCCGTCACCGTGCTCTTGTATATACCCCTTTACATGGACGATATTATCGCAAGGGCCGGTATGTGGGGCTGGAGGGATGCCATCAGGGGCGGTATATTGACTTTGCTGGTTCTGGAAGCCACCCGGCGGGTGTGTGGCAAGGCGCTCCCTATTATAGCGATTGTTTTTTTGGCCTACGCCCTTTGGGGCGATGCATTACCCGGAATCCTGACCCATCGGGGATATGACATGCAAAGGCTTTTTACCCAGCAGTTTCTGACCCTCGAAGGGATATTCGGTACGCCGCTCGGGGTTTCAGCGACATACGTCTTTGTTTTTATTCTTTTCGGTGCTTTTTTGCAAAAGTCGGGGGCAGGTCAGTTTTTTATCGACATGTCATTCGCTCTCACGGGGAGGACCCGGGGGGGGCCCGCAAAAACGGCTGTGGTCGCCAGTGGTCTCATGGGAAGCATTTCCGGCAGTGCCGTGGCAAACGTAGCAACAACAGGACCGTTTACCATTAGTTTGATGAAAAAGGTCGGATACAAGCCGCATTTTGCTGGAGCCGTGGAAGCTTCCGCCTCTTCAGGAGGGCAATTTATGCCACCAATCATGGGGGCATCGGCTTTCATCATCGCTGAATTTTTAGGCATGCAATATGTCCTTGTGGTTGCCGCGGCCACCATACCGGCGTTCCTGTTTTTCCTTTCAATCGGCGCCAGCGTCCATTTTGAGGCGGAGCGTCTCAAGTTAAGGATCCTGACCAAGGATGAAATTCCGGATTTAAAAAAGATATTCAAGGCCGGTTTCTATTATCTGATTCCATTGATCCTCTTGGTCTATCTCCTGGCCGTTACCCGGGTGACCCCGACAAGAACCGCTTTCTGGGTTATCCTCTCGACCATGGCGCTCTCCTGGATCAAGGCACATTCGAGGATGGGGCTGAGGGATATCATCGAAGCGCTTGAACTCGGTGCAAAAAATTCCCTTACCGTAGTTACCGCCTGTGCGTGTGCGGGGCTTGTCATTGGTGTCATAACGCTCACGGGAATAGGGTTGCAGCTTTCCACGCTCGTGATATCGCTATCCGGCGGCATATTGATCCTGGCCCTTATATTCAGTATGTTTGGTTCGATTATCCTTGGGATGGGGCTTCCGACCACGGCCGCCTATATTATCATGGCCACCCTGGGTGCTCCCGCACTGATTGAAATCGGTGTAGACCCGCT
>SLIE01000228.1 GCA_007135795.1 Desulfobacterales bacterium | reverse complement strand
CTTTTTCGGCAATCTCTGCGTCCGGCTTAAATTTTAATCCTCAAAATACGCCCGGTATTCCTGCGGTTAAAATTTTCGCCGTCCTTGACCTTGACGAAAAATCCTGGTTTTCGTTCGGGCACTAAATAGTACCAACTTACTTTTGAACCTGTCTGGTTCTTAATCCTATGTCGTTGGTCCGTTATACGTTGACGCCATTTTTTATCCGAGCGCAAATGGATGGAAGCCAAATCATTGAAATTCATGGCTTGTACAGTATTCCCCTTGATCAACCATGCTTCGGACAAATAATAATAATTCTGACCGTTTGACGGATCAATTGACACGGCCCGCTCGAGGAGGCGAATCGCGCTGTCTGCCTGCTGGGCCTCGATGAGGGATTGCGCTTGCCGTGTCAGTTGGAGCGAGGCAATCATCCGGGGGGTGGATTCTTCTTCCGCGATCGAAGGTTGTTTTTCTTCGGGTTTTGTTGGAGCAACATGTCCGGTTCCGGATCTAAAGACAGGATCTTGTGAAGGCGCAATCCCCCGGGGAGCACAAGAGACTACCCCCAGCAGCATCAGAGCAAATACAAAATACATTGAAAAATTACGGATTAAAGATATTTTTAAACTCATCGGCCACCTGCCTGAAAGGATTATAACGCTGATGCTCCGGGCAAAAAGCAGTGGGCGTATGATTGATTTCGAAATATTCTTCAATGGGATCGGGACACCTGTTTTTTACCGCAAGCATTCCGCTCCTGGCACAAATGACTTTTGTGGTCACGCCCTGGGGGGTGCGAAATACGCTTCGGGAAACATGCTGGGGAATTTGCGACATCAGGTCTGCCCAGATGGGCATTGCAGCCCGGGAACCGTATGATTCTATTGATGCGCCATTATCAAAGCCCACCCAGACCAATGCCAGAATATCCGGGGTAAAGCCGACAAACCAGGCATCCCGGGTATTGTTGGTGGTACCTGTTTTCCCGCTTACCGGGTAAGACACCCCCATGTTCTTTAAGGATGACGCGGTTCCTTCCTGAACCACGCTTTGCAGCATGGAATTGACCAGGAACGCCTTTTCAGGCGAAATGGCCCGCGTAATACGCATATACCGCCGTTGCAGCAGTTGGTTGTGCTCATCTGCAACATCCTTCAGGGAGACCGGAAAAGGCAATATCCCATTTGCCGCAAACGGACAATATGCCCGGGCCAGTTCAAGCGGAATTACCGGTATTGCGCCCAATGCAATGGATGGGTATATTGTTCCAAATGTTGAAAAACCAAAGGCCGTTGATGTTTCAAGAATTTTATCCAGGCCGATATTCATGGAAAGATCAACGGTTGCGATATTGACGGATTGCGCGAGGGCTGTTCGCATCCTGAAATATTCTTCGGGTGACGCGAAATGGTTTTTCGGCGCCCATGTCGTACCGTCAACAACATAATTTTTAGGGAGATTCGACAACAGGGAGGCCGGTGTATATCGATCGAGCCCCGCCGCATACACAAACGGTTTAAAGGCGGAACCGGGTTGACGGCGTGCCTGAACCGCGCGATTGAATTGGCTTACATTATGATCACGCCCACCCACCATTGCCAGGATATTTCCGGTCTGGGGCTGCATGACAATGACAACCCCCTGAAGACGGAACGCAGGATCAGGGTTTTTCAATTTGGGATTATGTTTTTCCAGTCGGGACAACCCTTTTTCAAGCGCTGTTTCCGCGGCATTTTGAACTTCCGTATCCAGCGTCGTATAAATGGAAAGCCCCAGGCTGGATAAATCGGCTGCCGAATACAGGGTTTTGAGTTGTTCGGTCAGATAATCGATGAAAAAGGGGGCTTTTTTCCCGTAGGTCCGATATCCCGCCGGTGCCACGAGGGCGGGTATGGACAAATGAAATTGGGTCTCATCGATCCATTTGTTCCTGTACATGGTTTGAATGACTTGATTGCGACGAATCATGCAACGGTCGATATCCACATAAGGGGAATACCGGTTGGGCCCCCGGATCAGACCTGCAATAGTGGCCGCTTCGGCAATCGATAAATCAGATACCGGCTTGTCGAAATAGAAAAACGAGGCCTCTCCAATCCCGCTTACCGCGGTGCTCCCCTTCTGCCCCAGATATATTTCATTGAGATAAATCTCCAGAATTTCCTCTTTTTCATACATGACCTCCATGGTAACGGCCATGCAAAGCTCTTTCAGCTTTCGGGTATAGGATCTTTCAGGGGTTAAAAAATAATTTTTTACCAGCTGCTGCGTTATGGTCGATCCACCCTGTTTTATGGCGGCATGTCGAAGGTTGACCCAAAGGGCGCGTAAAATCCCTCTGTAATCAAATCCTTTATGCGAAAAGAACTGGGTATCTTCAGCGGCCAGCACGGCGTGGATAACGTGTTCCGGCACCTGGTTGATGGCAATCAACCGACGCTGCTCTCTCTGGGCTCCGAAAAAGAGCATGACCTCTTCGGGTTCCAGTTCCAACAGGCCGATAGGCGTCTCGTCGGAATAATTATTGATCGATATTATCTGATTGTTCTTAAATGTAAGCTGGACCTGATAAGCTTCCCGGGAATGCTCCGGTGTTTTCAGTGCGTTGGTGTAAACGGTGAGAATATCATTCGCATGGGAGTATTGGCCCTCTTTGTTGGGAATATGGAAAACCTCACGATATCCCAGGCGAACCAGTTTATCTAAAATCACGGTTTTATTGAATTGCTGACCGGGATACAGCAAAAGGCTGTCTGAATAGACCTTGGAGGGGATACTCCATTTCCTTTCCGAAAAACGTTTGTCGATCTGAATTGAAAGTGTATAGCAATATACTATCGTAGCGCCGGCAGCCAGGACCAATACGATTAAAAAAGATGAAAACAGAAAAATTAAGGATCGAAGCCTGGATCGTTTTGATTTTTTCATTCGAGTCGATGACGTTAAGGTGGGTTGAGGTTAAACAACATCGAGACAACAGGGAATTTCCAGATGTAGCGGTGAAAGATGCATGTCAGGAAAACAGCAAGGCCAATGATACCCAACAAAGCGTGCCGCGGGGTGCGGCATCCCGGGGTTTCGTTCGGGCATTATTATTCTGCCTCGAGGAGAAGATCCCCAGCCAAACCAAAAGCATTATTTATGCCATTTTTTACCATTGATGCTGATGACTCTTTAACTAACCGATAAAAAGAATGATTTGTCCCCCAAAAGGATATTTTATCCCGTATTCGACGGTTTCCATAAAGTATACATCGATACTACATTCGTATGATATTGTATACTATAATTTGATGCACGAAACGGAAGCTTCACCCTATGTCTCTCCGGGACAGACACGCTACCGCGTGCACCGGGTCTGGGTTCAGGATAATCCTCGCCGATGTTTTACAAGAAAATAAATACCGATCAAAAGCCCTAATGTGGGCATTACATAAAAGCGGAGTGCCAGAAAAAAAATTCCGATCACAATTAAAACAACCCCAACGACAAGATTTTGATTTTTTTCGGATTTTGTAATCTCTTGATTCATGACCGCGCCTCCTCTGATTTACAATGCAATTAATCATAAATGTATACCGGTGTCTAAGTTCCTGCAATGGGGTAAAGGGTGTATCCACAAGGAAAAATGACTGCAATCGAAGAGACGATCAGGCGATCATTCTACAAGCCATCTCAAGAAAAAAGATCACGCCCGCCGGCAAGGCCTGAGGCGATGAAAAATCGGCACATATACGTATAGGTGAGCATTTTGAAGCGCCTCACAACACCGCCAGAGGGTGTTAGATTATTTTGAGATAGCTTTTACGCTGCGCCCCCCCTTCAAACAGAATGTGCCAAGCCCGACTTTGAATGATATGCGGCATCGTCATTTTGGCATTTCATACCGCAAATCAGCTGCGAAATAACTGTAGCATGAGGGACAAATCGCCGGCTACGGTGTACTGCTGTTCCATGAACATCTGCTGGCCATCGACCTTGCGGGTTATAATATCCATCCAAAGATTGAAGGGCGCTGTAATGGTAATGTCGGGATTTGAACAGGGTCCCTGCCGTGCCGCCACGGTGCCCCCCTCAACGGTGAAATAACATGAATCTTCCTCTTCCCCGGCAAAATCGAACTGCAAAATCACTTTTCGGTCACCAACGGCCTCGCAATCGAGCCCATAAGGAAAGATCATCATAAAATCTTCAAGAGTCTCAGGGCGTACAACCATGTTTTTCTCTTGAAACGTTTTGGGTGTCACCCCTTCGGCAATGCAGGTCTTCCAATAAAGATTGCCCATGTGCCCGAAGGATTCAGGATTTACGAGCGGCTGCCGGATTCTTGCCATTGTCCCGGGGGAGATCCGCATCGATTCCACCAGTTCCCGCCCCGCCTGTGCTGTCGCATCCAGTATGTCAACTGTTGCTTTTGCAAGAATGGGGTTTATCAATAGTTCAGCGGCGGTCCGGTAAATTTCGGCCGCAAGTCTTTCCCCGAAGGTATACTGCAGGTAATCCGAAAAAGCATTGAACTCGGATTCATCCGGGAACCCGCACACAGAGAGCCACACGGCAGATGGAATTTTATTTCTCGGGGGATGGAATGTCTTTCCCTGGGCATCTCTTTCGAAAAAAGGCTGTTTAGCCGGGAGCGTGCGCTCTTTGAACGCGCTCATGAGCGCGTTCATGGTATGGTAATACAGCGGTGTGGCATAAACAACGAGATCGACCGAGAGCCATCTGGGGAAGAGTTCCCTGGTCATGTCATCCTGATGGACACATTGCCCGGGGGTCTTTGTCCAGCATGTGAAACAACCGATACAATGCTTGATTTTCTTCTCGCGAAGATTCACGATTTCAACATCCGCACCCGCATCGCGCATTCCCGCTACGAGCTGGTTCAGCATCAGCTCGGTTTTACTCCGGTCTCCGGTACGGGGGCTTGAGTTGAGCGCGAGGATTTTCATGATCTTCTCCTTTCATGATCTTCTCCTTTAATGACGTCTTAAAAAGTTCGATCAGACGGCTTTGTAAACCGTTCATGATCAAGGCTTGCGAATCCCGAAGACTGCTGCGTAATTAAGTGTACGGGTATGTCTACAAGGCGTCAGCCGCAAATTTCGAGGGATTGCATTTAATGCAGATATTGGATTTTAAAAAG
>SLIE01000527.1 GCA_007135795.1 Desulfobacterales bacterium | reverse complement strand
GAGACCACAAGGACCCCGGAAGGGGGGCCGTACAAGAAAAAATCCGCGGTTTTCACATCGTCGGCAACCGGGTTTGCAAGCTATATGGATCTGGGCGTACCGCACAGGGGTGAGGGCGTGCGGGTGCAATACATCCAGTCCGACAACGGTCCGGGAAAGCTGACCTATGATCCATCCCATCCGGATGCCGGCGAAAATGGATACGTGGAAAAACCAAACATCAGCCTTGCAGAGGAAATGACGGACATGATGCGGGCTCGGGGGAGTTACGAGGCAAACGTCACCGCCATCAAGTCAGCCCAGAGAATGGCGATGAAAGCGCTTGAAATCGGGAGGTAGGAGTAATGATAAATAATATTTATGCCCCCGGCACCGGGGTCGAAAAAATTGCCGACAGCATCGGAAGCGTGCCGAAGGAGAGTGCACAAGGTCTTTCCGAGACATTTGGGAAAATCCTGACCGAAGCATCCAGAAACCTTGAAGCCGCTGATGACGCCATTACCCAATCGAGCACGGGCGGTCCCGTGGACCTCCACGAAGTGATGATTTCAATGGAGAAAGCCGATATCTCCCTGCGTATGCTGGTCCAGGTACGCAACAAGGCAATCGATGCTTACCAGGAAATCATGCGGATGCAGGTATAGTCGGTAATACTCATGGCATCACGAGGTTTGTCTGTTTCACCTGAGCACTTTTAAAAATTAAACCCGGATTAAAAATATGTCGGATTCGCCGTACACCAATATCGTTGAAAACATCCGTAACTGGCCGCCCTCCAGGAAACTGGCCCTGGCCTTGATCGTGCTTTTATCGATCCTGTTGTTTTCAGTCATCATTTTCCAGAGCAGCCGGGCGGATTACAGGCCGTTGTATGTGGATCTCCCCCAGGAAGAAGCCGCTTCGGTCACGTCGTGGCTGAGAGAAGAAGGGGTGCCGTACCAGCTGCAAAACAACGGTCGATCCATATACGTCCCGATCAACATGGTCCATGAAACCCGGTTGAACCTGGCCGGGGCCGGTTTGCCCCAGCAGACGGGAATCGGGTTCGAGATATTTGACAAGCAGAATTTCGGGGTGACGCAGTTTACCCAGAAAATCAATTACCAGCGGGCATTGCAGGGTGAGCTGGCCAGAACAATCGCATCGATTGATTCGGTGACGTCTGCCCGGGTGCACCTGGTATTGCCGGAACAGCGACTGGTGCAGGCCCAGCAGGAACAGGCCAAGGCTTCGGTGATCGTGAACCTGGCCGCCGGGCGGTCACTTGACCCCGGCCAGACACAAGGGATCATACATCTTGTGGCAGGGAGCATCGCGGGGTTGAAAGACAACCAGATCACGGTCATCGATTCAAACGGAAACGTACTGAGTCGAAACAGTTCCTCGGACCCGGCGATGGCCATGCTCCCCGATACGCTCAAGTTCAAGAACACCCTGGAAACACGGTTGGAAACAAGAGCGCAATCGCTTCTTGACAGGGCGCTGGGGCAGGGCAATGCCATTGTCCGGGTGACGGCTGATCTTGATTTTACACGGGAAGCGCTCACTTCGGAAGAATATGATCCGGACAGCCTGGTCCCGAGAAGTGAGCAGGTGACCAAGAGCCAGTCCGGCGAGCGCCGGATCGGCGGTGCTCCGGGGGTTGAGGCCAACCTTGGCCAAAATAACCTTATCGATGATTTCATCCCCTCCACCCAAAGCTCGGAGGTGACCAATTATGAAATCAGCAAGACCGTGCGACAGATCAACAGCGAGGTGGGCAAGGTCAGGAATCTGTCCGCTGCTGTGCTGGTTGCGGAAAAATACGAACCGGGGGTTGACGGTGCAGCGGGATCGCATGTTCCAATGACCGAGGCGGAGCTCGATTCGATCCAGCGGATGATGATCCATGCAATCGGCCTTGAAGCCGACCGGGGGGATCGGATCGAAGTGGTTTCCATGCCGTTTCATTCCGAAGGGATGGAGATGGCCGGAGCGGAACTTCACGGAAACCTGAATGACTTCATCCCCTGGATAAAATACCTGCTGCTACTTGTTTCAGCACTCCTTTTGTATCTCTTTTTGATCAGGCCGATCATAAAGACGTTGAAAGGGGAATCCGTACAGTACAACAAAACCGTGTACGAACTTGAAGACGATTACAACCAGGAGAAAAAAGCACTCGATGCGCCGACTCGTCTTCGCCTCGAACTGGCGGAGAATTCAGTGACTCCTACCCAAGTGATCAAGACCTGGCTCAAGGAGGGATGACGACTTCGAAAAAAGTCCAATATCTGCGTTACGCGCAATCCCTCAGAAATTCACGTACACTTATGTATGCTGCATTCTTCGGGATTGCGCAAGCCTTGATCTTGAACTTTTTACAAAGTCGCCTGACCACGACTTTACGGGATGGTAAAGGATGATGGCGTCGTTAAACGTCCCATCTACTTCGTTGTAGCAATTTTACATTCGCTTGGAATACTATATGTATGCCATCGCGAATGAAAAATTACTACGCCTTGTATATGGAACGTTTAACTTAGCCATCCTTGAAGATTTTGGACTTTTTACGAGCGCATCTTTTACGAGCGTATCAAGGATAATAGCGATGAAAAAAGATTTTTCCAAGATGAACGGGGCGGAAAAAGCCGCATACCTGCTGTTGTGTCTTGGTGAAGAAACCACCACCCAGGTGTTCAAGGAATTGAATGACGAAGAGGTCAGGTGGATCAGCAATTACATGAAGGGGGTGGAGCATGTTCCAACGGATATTGCCAGGCAGGTGGTGGACAGTTACCGGAAGACCCAGGAGGAGTATGCCGGGGTTTTTATAAACGGCAGTGAATTCATGACCAAGGCATTGGCCTCGACCGGCGACGCGGCACGCATCGAGTCCCTGCTTGAAGAACTCAACTCTGAATTTGACGGAAAACCGTTGGAAACCATCTCCATGATGGAGCCCCGGATGGTGGCGGATCTGCTTAAGAATGAGCACCCACAGACCGTTGCACTGATTTTGTCTACTCAGAAAGCTGAACACACGAGCAATATCCTGGGATACCTGCCAGACGATTTCAGGTCTGACGTGGTTTACCGGATCGCGAAAATCGAGAAAGTATCCCCGGAAGTGATTAAACAGATCGAGGAGGCGCTTCAACGGGAAATCGGCGGGTTCGTTAAAAAAGACCAGCATCATGTGGGCGGGCTGGACAAGGTTGTCGAAATTTTGACGCGCATGGAAAGGCGCATGGAGCAGGATATTCTGAACGGTATTGAAGAAGTTGACGCTGAAACAGCCGAAAAGATCAGAAACCTGCTGGTGACTTTCGAGGACCTGGCGGAACTCGACAACCGGGGCATGCAGAAGATATTACGGGAAGTCAAGAACGAAACGCTTACGCTGGCCCTCAAGACCGCGCCCCAGGGAATCAAGGAAAAAGTTTATCAGAATATCAGTGAACGGGCCGCGGACATGATCGCCGAAGACCTGGAATCACTCGGCCCCGTGAGATTGTCGGACGTGGAAAAGGCCCAGCAGAGCATTGTCAAGATCGCCCTGCGCCTCGAAGAGGAGGGGCAGATTGTAATGCCCAAGGGAAGTCAGGAAACATTGGTTTAAGGAGAGGGTGTTGTCCAGAATTTATCATTCAGGAAGCAATGTTGATGTAAGGACGGTGAGTTTCAATGACCTTGCATCGATATCCAAGGAAAAAGGGTCATTTTTCGTACCCAAGGCCCTTTCGACGGAAGATACCTGTTTCAGTGATGCATCCGTTGAAAAACCCGGTGCTGAAGATCCAAAAAAAGAGACTAAAAAAGAGACATCCGTTCAAAAGCCCATGGATATCGAAAAAATCAAGGAAGAGGCCTTTTCAAAAGGAAAGAAAGCCGGTCGCCTTGAATCCGAAAAGCAGCTTCACAGTACCACCCAATCTCTTGCATCAGCGCTCGAACAGATAAGTCGTATGCGGGAGTCTCTGTTGCTGAAATCCAGGGAAGATATGCTCCGGCTTATCATGGGGGTTGCCCGGCAGGTGATTCGCGCCGAAGTTCGCGAAAGCGAGCAGATCATTCTCGATACCATAACCCGGGCACTGGAGGCGGCTGTCTCCTCCGATGAATATTATATTCGGGTCAACCCGGAAGACATGAATACGGTAACGGAAAACGAGCCGTTGTTTTTCGCGTCCATGAAAGGTTTGCGAAATATTCATTTTATCGCGGATGACGCCATTGAGCGGGGCGGTTGTATCGCCGAATCCACGGCAGGTGACGTGGATGCCACCATTGAATCACAATTAATCGAAATATATAATCATTTACGCATAGAAACGACGCCTGAAAACAGGTGTGTCAATGGTTGACCGGGTCCTCGATACTTTAAGCCGGCTCAACACGCTTCGTGTTCGTGGCAAGGTGACCAAGATGGTGGGGATGGTAATCGAAGGACATTGTCCCCGGGCCACGTTAGGCTCTCTTTGCGAGGTCATGTCGCTTGACTTGACGAACGCAGTGCCAGCCGAGGTGGTGGGGTTCCGGGAGAACGTCGCCCTGCTCATGCCACTTGGGGAAATGCACGGGATAGGCGCCGGCAGTTTGATCCGCGTGCTCAGTACGAGCTCTCATATTGCGGTCGGTCCCGCATTGCTGGGAAGGGTGGTGGATGCCATGGGGGAACCGTTGGACGGAAAAGGAAAGATCGACCTGGATGAGAAAAGGTCTTTGTACAGTCTTCCGCCCGGTCCGATGGAGAGAAAGTCCATATGCGACCCCCTGGACCTGGGGGTACGATCGATAAACGGTCTTTTGACGTGCGGCACCGGTCAGCGCATGGGGATCATGGCGGGGTCCGGCGTGGGGAAGAGTGTGCTCATGGGGATGATGGCAAAAAATACAAAGGCCGATGTCAATGTCATTTCCCTTATCGGTGAAAGGGGGCGCGAGGTCCGGGAGTTCATCGAGGACGATCTCGGGCCCGAGGGGTTGGCACGGAGCGTGGTTGTTGTGGCAACGTCGGATCAGTCGCCGCTAATGCGCATGCGGGGGGCGTTTGCGGCAATGGCAATGGCTGAATATTTCTGTGCCCAGGGGAAGAATGTATTGCTCCTCATGGATTCCGTTACCCGCTTTGCCATGGCCATCCGGGAAATCG
>SLIE01000305.1 GCA_007135795.1 Desulfobacterales bacterium | reverse complement strand
TCCCGGCAAAGTGAGGTGGTGATCAATGAATGCAGCATATTTGTATTCCCTCATTGCAGTAGTCTTACTTGGTTTGATCGCGTATGCGGGAGTTGCAGTGGCGGGCCTCGAAGGATTCTTCGGAATTTTCATTCCTTACGTGGCAGTGATTGTGTTTGTGGTAGGGTTTGCGAAAAGCATCATAAACTGGGCACAATCGCCAGTACCCTTCCGGATACCCACTACGAGCGGACAGCAAAAATCACTGTCTTCGATCAAACATGACAGGTTTGACAACCCGTCTAACACTTTCGAGGTTGTCGGCAGAATGGTGCTTGAAGTATTGCTGTTCCGTTCCCTGTTCAAAAACACCCGAGTAGGCTTCAAAGATGTGGGCGGGTACCAGAAAATCTACTACAAATGGGTGGTCTGGTTGTGGTTGTTCGGCATCCTGTTTCATTACGCTTTTTTGGTGACAGTGATAAGGCATTTGCGATTCTTCACGGAACCGGTACCATTTTTTGTGGATATGCTCTCCCGGGTTGATGGCATGATGCAGGTTGGCGCCCCGGGAATCCTTCTTTCCGGTTTGGTATTGCTTGCGGCCGCATCGGTACTTCTTATCCGACGGATCGTTCTCCCCAAGCTGAAGTACATCTCTCTGGCGGCGGATTATTTTCCTTTGCTTCTCATTATCGGTATTGCGGTCACCGGCATATTGATGCGGCATTTCACCAAAGTGGACGTTGCCGCTGTCAAGGAACTGACCATGGGACTGGCAACCTTGCAACCCTCGATTCCAGCCGGGGGATTAAGCGCCATGTTTTATGTTCACCTTTTCTTTGTATCGCTTCTTCTGGCATACATTCCTTTCAGTAAACTCATGCACATGGGCGGTGTGTTTATGAGCCCGACGAGAAACCTTGCAAACAACAGTCGGGCGGTAAGGCATGTGAACCCATGGAATTATGACGTCAAAACACATACCTACGAAGAGTATGAAGACGACTTTAGAGAAAAAATGAAAGAAGCTGGCCTTCCAGTTGAAAAGGAGTAGAAATGGTCGACACGCCAAAACCAGATGATCTGATAGAAAATATCGATCATACACCACCGGAAAAGCCGTGGGAGGAAGTTGCCCCTGATCTGTCCCCCGGGATGTTTTGTTACCCGTCAAAAAAGAAAAATCTTGAATACCTCGGGATGCCGACAACAACGGTGGACGAATGGTCCCCGGGGGATGAAGAATGGCCGCTTCCCGACAATTGGCAACAGATTATACATGAAGGGTTCAAGGATCTTCTGGGCAAGTATCGATCGTTGAAAATTTTCATGGATACATGTGTGCGTTGCGGGGCTTGTGCGGATAAGTGCCACTTTTTTATCGGAACCGGTGACCCGAAGAATATGCCCGTACTTCGCGCGGAATTGCTGCGTTCCATCTACAAGAACGACTTTACCCGGGTGGGGAAAATCCTTCAGATGATTGGTGGCGCACGCCCCATGACCAAAGAAGTCATCAAGGAATGGTTTACTTATTTTTATCAGTGTACGGAATGCAGGCGCTGTTCGGTTTACTGTCCTTTCGGAATCGATACCGCTGAAGTTACCATGATGGCCCGTGAACTCCTTTCGCTGCTCGGACTCAATATCAACTGGATTATCGAACCCGCGGCCAATTGTTTCAGAACCGGAAATCACCTTGGAATCCAGCCCCATGCCTTCAAGGAGATGATTGAATTTTTCTGCGATGATATCGAAGAGATGACCGGAAAGAAGATCGAGCCTTCGTTTAACCGAAAAGGTGCGGAAATTCTGTTCATCACCCCTTCCGGGGATGCGTTCGCCGATCCGGGTACCTACGCAATGATGGGCTACATTATGCTCTTTGAGCAAATAGGCCTGGATTATACATTCAGCACGTATGCTTCTGAAGGCGGCAACTTCGGGTTGTTCACGTCATCCGAAATGATGAAGCGATTGAATGCGAAGATGTATGCTGAAGCGCGGCGGTTGGGCGTAAAATGGATTCTGGGGGGTGAGTGCGGTCACATGTGGCGCGTGATCAATCAATACATGGATACCATGAACGGCCCTGCGAATTTCGGGGAAATACCCGTAAATCCGATAACCGGAACGAGATTCGACAACGCCGCATCCACCCGCATGGTTCATATTACGGAGTTTACCGCTGACCTTATTCGTCACAATAAACTCAAGCTCGATCCGAGCCGCAATGACATGTATACGGTAACCTATCATGATTCCTGTAACCCCGCACGAGCCATGGGTCTGTTTGACGAACCGCGAAATGTTCTGAATGCGGTTTGCAATAACTTCTACGACATGCCCGAAAGTACTATCCGGGAGCATACTTTTTGTTGTGGTTCGGGTTCGGGCCTCAACACGGAAGAAATCATGGAACTTCGCTTGCGGGGAGGGCTTCCGCGCGCCAATGCCGTCAGATACGTGCATGAAAAATTCGGCGTTAACATGCTTTCCTGTGTCTGCGCAATCGACCGGGCGGTTTTTCCGCCATTGATGGAGTACTGGGTTCCCGATGTTGAATGCTGCGGGGTACATGAGCTTGTGGGCAACGCGCTGGTCATGGATGGAGAAATTGAACGAACCATGAACATGCGCCTGGAACCCCTGAGCGAAGAAACGGAGGTTTAAGCCGATGTATGATAAGGGAAAAATTGTCACCGGCCTGGTTATCTTTTTTGTGATTCTTGCCTTTCCGTTCTGGTATAACCGCGGGGCAATGGCCCCATCTCCGGAACTTGAACTGACGGACAGGGCGAAACAGGCTGAAAGGTGTATCGAAGATACGGCATACATGACCACAGAGCACATGCAATTGCTCGATGAATGGCGAAATGCAGTCGTCCGCGACGGCAATCGGTTGTACGTTTCCGAGGATGGCACGGAATACGTGGCAAGCCTGTCGGATACTTGCATGGACTGTCACTCCAATAAAGCGGATTTCTGTGACAGGTGTCACGACTACGTCCTGGCGGATCCTTACTGCTGGGATTGCCATACATACCCGGAGGAGAATAACTGATGGAGAACAGCAGACGAAGTTTCCTGAAAAAAGCCGGATATTCAATTCTCGGTGTGGGAGCAGGTTCCTTGCTGATTGGGGTAATCCCGAAGTTTGCAACGGCTGCCCCCGAGCAAACGGCATCGAAGTATAAATCCCGTCCTGAAGCACTCAAGGCAAACCGATGGGGAATGATCATTGATACCCGGAAAATCAACCGACGCATCAATAGAAATATGCAGCAGGCCTGTCACAGGATTCACAATGTTCCTGATCACGTCGGCAAATTTGGCGCAAAGAATCATGAGATCAAGTGGATATGGCCAACCCCGTTCAAAAACGCCTTTATCAGTCAGGATGCACAGTACCTGTCAGACCATTTAAAAAATACCGAAATACCGGTTTTATGCAATCATTGTGCTAATCCGCCCTGTGTGCGGGTATGCCCGACCAAGGCAACTTTCAAGCGGGAAAGTGACGGTCTGGTCTTGATGGATTATCACCGGTGCATCGGTTGCCGTTTCTGCATGGCGGGCTGTCCCTATGGTGCGCGTAGTTTTAATTACAGAGATCCCCGTCCGGCAATAGAAAATATCGAGCCCAATTTTACACTCCGGACGATCGGTGTCGTCGAAAAATGTAATTTTTGCGCTGAAAGAATCGCCAGGGGAGAAATCCCGGCTTGTGTTGAAGCATCAAACGGTGCGTCTGTTTTTGGGGATCTCGATGATGCGTCTTCGGATATTCGCAAAATGCTGGCAGAACAATATGCAATTACCCGGAAGCCCGAATTAGGGACGTATCCATCCGTATTTTACATCATATGATCATCGTATGAGGGAGCTATGCTAGAAAAAGCGCTAAGTGGAAGTAAATTATATTATACTCTGATTTTTGGGCTGCTGATACTGATCGGCATGGGGTTTTATTTTTACATGCAACAGCTTCAGTTCGGCCTTGGCATCACGGGGATGAATCGTGATGTAACCTGGGGTTTTTACATTGCACAGTTCACCTTTTTGGTGGGTGTTGCCGCTTCGGCTGTAATGCTTGTGCTCCCCTATTACCTCCATAACTTTAAAGAGTTCGGCAAAATGACGGTCCTTGGTGAGTTTCTGGCGGTTTCCGCCGTTCTCATGTGCCTGTTATTTATTATTGTCGATCTTGGTCAACCAGCGAGAATACTGAACGTCGTTCTATATCCCACGCTCCATTCAATGCTCTTCTGGGATATGATCGTGCTGAATGGTTATCTGGTGCTGAACATTGTCATCGGGTGGAATGTGTTATCCGCTGAAAAAGAAGGGGTAGGGCCTGAATTCTGGCTCAAGCCACTTATTTATTTATCCATTCCATTTGCCGTGAGCATTCATACCGTTACCGCTTTCCTGTATGCCGGGCTTCCTGGAAGAGGATATTGGCTTACTGCCGTCCTGGCCGCAAAATTTATCGCATCTGCTTTTGCAGCAGGTCCGGCGCTTTTGATTCTTCTGAGTTTCGTTCTGAGAAAGTTCGCGAACTTTGATGTTGGAAAAGTAGCGGTCCAAAAGTTGGTCACGATTGTCTGTTATGCGACCCTTGCCAGTTTGTTTCTATTCTTCAGCGAGGTTTTCGTGACATTCTACAGCCAGCTTCCCGAGCACATGGATCATAAAATTTATCTTTTCTTCGGGCTTGACGGTCAAGGTGCCCTGGTTCCCTGGATGTGGTCTTCCATGGCCATGCTTTTCGCCGCCGTTATAATGCTGCTCATCCCCGCGGCACGCGAGAATGAATACATCCTGGGGCTGGCATGTATCTTTGTTTTCTTCGGTTTCTGGATCGACAAAGGGCTTGGGCTGATTGCCGGCGGTTTTATTCCAAACCCCCTTCACGAAGTAAATGAGTATATTCCAACCGCACCTGAAATATTTATTGCCCTTGGCGTTTATGCAACCGGCTTTCTGGTTATGACGCTGCTCTTCAAAATCGTTTTGGGAGTCAAGGGAGAATACAAATACAGAGAATAAGCTCTGTTTCGGATTGTTCATTAAAAGGGGTTCACGCTTTTTTTAGGGTGAACCCCTTTTATGTGTTTTTTTGTTGACAAATCCTGATATAAATCTATAATTTCTTGTTT
>SLIE01000480.1 GCA_007135795.1 Desulfobacterales bacterium | reverse complement strand
GTTAGGGGGATGCGGTTTACCGACGAACAGACCATGGATGTTGTGGAGATGGTGCTGGGCGGCAAGGTCAATAAATCGATCGTCGCACAGATAAATCACCACGGCGGCAAATCTGTCGGGTTGACCGGAAAAGATGGGGGGCTGTTCAAGGCGACCAAGCTGCAGATCACCTATCAGCCCGATGAAGACAAACCCCCTGAAATACTCGATCCCGGACTTGTCGGTACTGTAACATCCGTCAATACCGAACTCATCAGAACACTTTCCGGTCAGGGGTTTATTCCGGTCATCGCACCGGTAGGGGCTGGAAGTGCAGGTGAAACATACAATATCAATGCTGACCTGGTCGCCGGGAAAATTGCCGGTGCCTTGTCTGCAAGCCGCCTGATATACCTGACGGATGTCGACGGCATTATGGATTCTGAAAAAAAACTGGTTTCCTCGGTCAACAGGGAATCGATTCGAAAACTGATCGCGGATGGCACCATATCCGGCGGCATGATCCCAAAAATTGAATATGCCCTGGATGCCTTGAAGGATGGCGTCGAGAAGATTCAAATTATCAATGGCACGCGCCGGCACGCACTGCTGCTGGAGTTGTTTACCGACAAAGGGGTCGGTACGGAGGTAACGGGATAGAAATGGAAGATACCGAATGGATGGAAAGCGCAGACCGGGTCATTGCCAATACGTACAAACGGTTTCCGATTGTATTTGAAAGCGGGCAGGGGGCGGTTCTGCGAGATATGGAAGGTCGCGAATACACGGATTTTGTCGCCGGAATTGCGGTGTGCAACCTGGGTCATGCAAATCCCGGGGTTGCCGCGGCTTTGACGGAACAAGCCATAAAGCTGTTTCATGTTTCCAACCTTTTTTATACACAACCGCAGATAGCGCTTGCGGAAAAACTTGTCTCCCTCAGTTTTGCCGATCGGGCTTTCTTCTGCAACAGTGGCGCCGAGGCCAACGAAGCCGCCATAAAACTTGCCAGGAAAAATTTTTTCGACAAGGGGAATTTTAACCGTTGGCGAATCGTTGCAATGGAGCAATCTTTTCATGGCCGAACCTATGCCACGTTATCGGCCACGGGGCAAAAAAAGGTGCGGGAAGGTTTTGAACCGATACTTGAAGGGTTCGACTTTGTACCGTTTAACGACACAGAGGCTTTGAAGCGCCAGGTATCTGAAAATACCTGCGCCGTGCTGCTCGAGTTGATCCAGGGAGAAGGCGGTGTACTGTGCGCTTCACAGAAATACATTGAAGATGTTCGCCGCTTTTGTGATGAGACCGGAACCATTTTGATTTTTGATGAAATCCAGACCGGAATCGGCAGGACCGGGCGATTGTTCGCGTATGAACATTACGACGTAACCCCTGATATCATGACCCTGGCAAAGGCGCTTGGAAACGGACTCCCCATCGGGGCGATGCTGGCAACCGAAGATACTGCCCGGGCGTTCACGCCAGGATCCCATGCTTCCACATTCGGGGGGACGCCTGTCATTACAGCCGCTGCCCTGGAAGTGCTCAATCAGATCGAACGGGACAATATATTAGAATCATGCGGCAAAACCGGAGCCTATTTTAAAGAAAGACTCATATGGCTTAAGGATCGATATGATATCATCGAAGATGTCAGGGGAATCGGACTGATGCTTGGCATGCGGCTCAAAACCGCAGGTTCGCCAATCGTTGATTTGTGTATGAAAAATGGTTTCTTGATCAACTGCACGCAGGAAAATATCCTGCGTTTTATTCCACCTTTGGTGATAACGCGCGAACAGATCGATGGATTGATAGATTGCCTCGATCATATATTCGGCGAGATGTGAAAAATTGATATTTTTGTGAAAGAGTCTGTTTTGCATCCCGTATGCATTTGATTTGCATTCAGGAATATTACGTTAAACCCTGCTTGTAAGGGTGACCGGCATGCAAAAAGGTTTTTTGTAAATCTGAAAAAAATTCGGCAATAAAGAGGTTATCTTTGAAAAAGGACATACTTAGCCTATCGGCGCTTGACAAATCCGATTTTGATCTGTTGTTCGAAAGGGCAAAAGAACTTAAAAGCCGTCACAAAAAGGGGATATGCGAGAAATCCCTGGCGGGAAAAACGGTGGGACTGCTTTTTGAAAAACCATCTACCAGAACCCGAATCTCCTTTGAAGCGGCAACGGCTCAACTGGGTGGAACTGCGTTGTTCATTCAGGTTGCGGATACCCAGTTGTCGAGAAGTGAACCCGTAGCTGATACGGCCCGTGTCATGGACCGCTATCTCGATGCACTCGTATTGAGGACCTTTTCTCATGCCATGCAGGAAGAATTCGCTGAAATTACAACGATTCCAATTATCAATGCGTTGACGGACAAGTGTCATCCCTGCCAGGTATTGAGTGATCTGCTGACGGTTATCGAGTACAAGAAAGATTTAAACGGACTGAAAATCGCCTGGATCGGGGATGGGAACAACATGGCCCATTCCTGGATCAATGCCGCGGCCAAGCTTGATTTTACATTGGCCCTTGCATGCCCGGACAATTACATGCCGGATGAGGATATATTGACCGCTGCAATCAAGGCGGCAAACGGAAGGATCTCTATTTCAAATGACCCGGCTCAGGCTGCCGCTGATGCGGATGTCATCAACACGGATGTTTGGGCCAGCATGGGACAGGAGGCGGAATTTGAGCAGCGCAAAGAGGTGTTCATGCCGTTCCAGGTAAACCGGGAACTGCTTGGGCGCGGTGCCAAAGATGCAATCGTGATGCACTGTCTGCCGGCACACCGGGGTGAAGAAATTACCGCCGATGTGCTGGATGGCAGCCAGTCGGTTGTTTGGGATCAGACCGAAAACAAATTACACATGCACAAGGCTATTCTGGAAGTTCTCGTCGCGGGATAAGCCGTTTTTCGATAAATGCCATTTAAAAGGAGCATCCCTTTGGTTACTGATGTTAAAAAAGTTGTCCTTGCGTATTCCGGCGGCCTCGATACGAGCGTCATCCTCAAGTGGCTGGTTGAGACCTATAAATGCGAAGTCATCGCTTTCTCAGCGGATATCGGCCAGGAAGAGGAGTTGTCCGATATTGAGGAAAAAGCACTTAAAACCGGGGCAAGCAAGGTCTATATCGATGATTTGAAGGAAGATTTTGTTTCAAATTACGTTTTTCCGGCGTTTCGTGCAAACGTGATCTACGAGGGACAGTACCTGCTGGGGACCTCGCTTGCACGCCCGCTCATTGCAAAACGACAAATGGAAATCGCCTTGAAAGAAGGGGGGGACGCGGTTAGCCATGGGGCCACGGGCAAGGGGAACGACCAGGTTCGTTTCGAACTGGCGTATTATGCCATTGATCCCCATATCAAGGTCATTTCTCCCTGGCGGCAGTGGGATTTAAATTCAAGAAGCGCGCTTATGGCATTTGCTGAAAAACATGGCATACCTGTTACATCCACCAAGGCAAAGCCCTACAGCACGGACCGGAACCTGCTGCATATCAGCTATGAAGGCGGGGTTCTCGAAGATCCCTGGAATCCGCCGCCGGATGACATGTTCACCTTGTCGGTTTCACCCCGCATGGCACCGGATGAACCGGAAATTATCGATATTGATTTTTCAAACGGTGATCCCGTGGCCATAAACGCGAAGCCGTTAAGCCCGGCCCGGCTACTGGCTGAACTCAACCGTCTCGGCGGCAAGCATGGGATAGGGCGCCTGGACATGGTTGAAAACCGGTTTGTCGGAATGAAATCTCGGGGCGTGTATGAAACTCCCGGGGGGACCATTTTGCGGGTCGCCCATTTGAATATGGAATCGATCACCATGGATCGGGAGGTAATGCATCTTCGCGACTCCATGATACCCAAGTATGCCGAGCTGATATACAATGGCTTCTGGTTTTCACCGGAACGGGAACTCATGCAGACAATGATCGATTTGACGCAAAAAAATGTCACCGGCACCGTCCGCCTCGAACTCTATAAAGGCAATTGCCGGGTAATCGGCAGGCGGTCGCAATACTCGCTTTACAGTGAAGAATTTGCAACGTTTGAAGACGACACGGTTTTTCATCAGAAAGACGCAGAAGGGTTTATCCGTTTAAATGCCCTCAGGTTGAGGATTCGCAATCTCATGGAAAAATCGCGCGGCCCGGCATAGCCTCATAGAGATAGGGATATATGTGCTTATGAAAACAAACAGTTGTGTGGTCATTCGAGGTGGGTGGCTTTTTCGGGAGATTTGGTGTTGAAGGTGTTGATATTAAACTGAAGTGAACGGATTTGAAAAATGAGTCAGAAACCATGGGATGGTCGATTTTCCGAGCAGACGGATCAGATTGTGGAAGCGTTTACATCCTCGATTGCCATTGACCGGCACCTTTATAAATACGACATCGACGGCAGTATTGCCCATTGCCGCACTCTGGCGCGTGCACAGATTCTCACGCAGGAAGAGGCGGATGCACTGGTAGACGCCCTCGAAATTGTGCGCGGGGAGATCGAATCCGGAAACTTTGAGTACAAGGACAGTCTCGAAGATATACACATGCACATTGAAAACCGGTTGTTCGAGCATGTGGGCAACCTTGCCCGGAAGTTGCATACCGCAAGGAGTCGAAACGACCAGATAGCCTTGGACGTGCGGCTTTATGTAAAAGATCAGGGCGCGGGAATAATCCGGCAACTGTCTGAGTTATGCAGTGCGTTTGTCGATCTGGCAGCGGAGAATATCAGTGTGGTCCTCCCCGGGTATACCCATATGCAGCGGGCGCAACCGGTATTGTTTGCCCATCACATGATGGCTTATTTTGAGATGTTTTTCAGGGACAAAGATCGTTTTACGGATTGCCTCGAAAGAGTTGATGTGATGCCCCTGGGAAGTGCAGCACTGGCCGGAACCACGTATCCGTTGGATCGGCAATACACAGCAGCATTGCTTGGCTTTTCAAAGGTTTCCGAAAACAGCATGGATGCCGTGTCCGACAGAGATTTCGTGATGGAGCTTCTGTCGTGCGCTAGTATCTGCATGGTCCATTTATCGCGTTTTTCAGAAGAACTGGTCTTGTGGTCGACAACTGAATTTTCCTTTGTTGACCTGCCGGATGCGTTTTGTACCGGTTCGAGCATCATGCCCCAAAAGAAAAATCCGGATATTCCGGAACTGGTTCGGGGGAAGGCAGG
>SLIE01000015.1 GCA_007135795.1 Desulfobacterales bacterium | reverse complement strand
GGGCCTTCTATAAAAAAGTTCAACTGAGGGATACCTCAGTTGAACTCAATTGTTTAGAATCGTTTGGGAAAAGATTTTTCGACGCAAAAGGTTTCAAAATGATCCAATTTTTAGATTGACTTCATTATAATGATGAAGTAGGTCTATTATCTTGTTTGTTTTGTACGTGCTGCAACCCGTTTAAGACTATGATATATCAGGTTGCCCGGATGGATGCAGGGATAAGCAGTGAATGAAAAATGATCGACATGGTTGGTTGTTTTATTAGAAGCAAAGCGATTTACTTGTGGGGCGAAGTCCTTGTCGGACGATAAGAAAAAAAAGAGCTTTTTCAATTACGATAAGCATAGAGACTGGACTGAAAACTTTGCGCTTATGATGCAGATTGGGCTCACCATGGCCGGATCCATCATATTTTGCTTCTTTATCGGTCTCTACCTGGACAGATGGCTTGGCACACGGGGCCTATTCCTGATGATTGGTATTTTGCTGGGTATTGCCGGCGGCGGTGTCACTGTTTACAGGCAGCTTCAGGACATGTTGAAAGACAAGCACAAGGATGAAGACGAGTAAGGATGGATGTTGTCAGGGAAGTTCGTAAAAAGTATTGCCCGGCAGCCTTGCTCGTTGCCATCGGCGTCGCACTAATAATGATTTTATCAGGACATCGGGAGTTGGCCAGGGGATTGATACTGGGAACGCTTTTCAGCATCGTTAATTTTTTGCTGATGGGGATGTCGATTCAACTCAGGATGCAAAAGACGCGACGCGCCAGTACAATTATTTCATTTTTACTGGTGATGCTGCGTTTTGGTATTCTGGTGTTGCCTCTGATGATTTCAATATATTACGATAATTATCACACTGTGACGACCATCGTCGGTCTTTTTATGGTGCAGGCGGTGATGCTGGCGGATTCCTTGCGGAAGATGTTATTGCCCGGACAGAATTAGCATCGCTGAGACAGGAAGATTTTCAAGCAGGTTTTAAACAATACAGGTATTCAAAATGATCGGAAAGAAGAGTAATGGATGAAATCGGCGGCATTTATCAAATGATCGTAAGTGTGGGTGACACCACCTTCCATTTAAATCTCACTTCCATTGGGATGACATGGATTGTGATTGCCCTTCTCCTATTATTCGGGTACATGGCGACCCGGCAGAGTCACATCATGCCACATTCTCTGCAATTGGTAGGGGAGCTTGTCGTAGGTCAGTTCTATTCACTGACCGAAAGCGCACTGGGCAAGGAAAAGGCAAAAACCTATGGCCCGTTGGTTGTGGCGTTGTTCATGTTTCTCCTGTTTTCCAACTGGATTGGTGCGATTCCTCACATGCAGGAACCGACTACCGATTTGAACACCCCGTTGAGTCTGGGCCTTATGGGATTTGTTCTGGCGCATTATGCTGGTATAAAGGCCAAGGGTTTCAAGGGGTATATCAAGACGTATTTTGAGCCGATCGCTTTTATGATGCCGATGAACCTGATTGGTGAAGCAGCGAAGGTCATCTCCATATCCTTCAGGCTGTTCGGCAATATGATGGGTGGTTCCATAATTATTCTGGTGGTTTCGTATTTGATTTACAGCCTGATCCTCCCCCCGTTTCTGTACGCCTTTTTCAGCCTTTTTATCGGAACGATACAGGCATTCGTATTCACCATGCTGACAATTGTCTACATAGCAGTACAGGTCGATTAAAATGGAAATTGATGCTCAAACATTAGTTCAGATTGCAGCTTATATCGGCGGTGGCATGGCCATCGGTTTTGGCGCTATCGGCGCGGCCCTGGGTGAAGGATATGCAGCGGCCCAGGCGGACATCGCCATAGCGGAAAACCCGGAAAAAGCATCGGACATCACGCGGAACATGCTCGTGGGACAGGCAGTGGCCGAATCAGCAGCGATATTCGCGCTGGTGGTGGCGATACTGCTTTTGTTCGTCGTCGGCCAGGAAGCGAACATCGTCTCTGCAGCCGCCTTACTTGGTGCGGGTGCATGCATGGGGCTTGGGGCATTCGGTTCAGGCCTTGGCTCCGGTTTTCCGGCAGGTCAGGCGTGCCTCGCAGTAGTCAAGGCAAAAGATCCCAATGTGGCAGGTCGAATGACGACTATCATGCTGATCGGCCAGGCGGTGTGTCAGACCCCCGCAATTCTGGCGATGGTCGTCTCCCTGATGTTGATCTTCATGAATTTCGGAGATCCTTCGATCGCTAAGGCGGCTGCTGTTTTGGGCGCCGGGCTTTGCATGGGGCTTGGGGGTATTGGTTCCGGTATCGGTTCCGGACTGCCTTCGGGTGCATCGTGCATGGCCATTACCCGTCAGCCGAAAATATCTGGAAATATCACCACGGTCATGCTCATTGGTGCCGCGGTATGCCAGACGCCGGCGATCCTGGCCATGGTTATCGCCTTGATGTTGATGTTCATTGACTTCGGCGACCCAAGTGCGGTAAAAGCGATGGCGCTTCTTGGTGCCGGACTTTGCATGGGTTTTGGTGCCATTGGCTCCGGAGCGGGTTCGGGATATCCGGGTGGTGCAGCTTGCAGGGGCATGGGAACACAGCCGATGGCCCAGGGGGCTCTGACCACGAATATGCTGGTGGGCGCGGCAGTGTGCCAGACGCCGGCAATTTTTGCGATGGTTATTGCCCTGATGCTGATGTTTGTGAATTTCGGCGATGTACCGTTCAACCCCTACTGGGCGGCTTTTCTCGGTGCCGGTTTAAGTACGGGCCTTTCCGCCATTGGCTCTGGTTTGGGTGGCGGCATGGCGGCGGGCGCAAGCTGTGAAGGAATCGCCAGGCACCCGAAGACCGTCGGTATCGTTACGACAACCATGCTGGTGGGCCAGGCTGTTGCCCAAACGCCGGTCATTTTTGGGCTACTGATCAGCTTTATTCTACTGTTCATGGTTCATCCGGAATCCATCGCTATCGCGCCGGGCATGGCCCTGCTTGCAGCAGGCATTGCCATGGGATTTGGTGGCATTGGGCCTGGCATTGGAAACGGTATCGCCGCAACATCTGCAGTCAGTTGGGTGGCGAGAAATGAAGAAAATTCCGGGCTGTTGATGCGCATGATGCTCGTGGCCCAGGCGGTTTCACAGTCGACAGCGATTTATTCAATGGTGATCGCGCTTGTTCTGCTCTTTGTTATTTGAGTTCTTATACAAACATTTCAGGAGGAAGAAAATGAGTATCGAAGGTATGGATCTAATCCGTTCGGCAACATATATCGGTGCAGGTATTGCCATGGGTCTCGGTGCTATCGGACCGGGTGTGGGGCAGGGACTGGTTGGCGCCAAGGCATGCGAAGCCATAGGAAGGAATCCCAGCGAGGCGGCGCTTTTGACCCGTACCATGCTGGTCGGGCAGGCGGTTTCCGAATCTACCGGTATCTACTCTCTCGTCGTGGCGATGCTTTTGCTCTTTGTTGTTTAATTGAAAAAACAGTTCTGCGGTTTGTTCATCGCTTGGGCACATCAGTGACAGGCAGCCTGCAACACATGTTTTATGATCAATATACGGAATTCAGGCCATGGAAATTGAAATTACCAGAGCAGTCGCACTGATATCCATTAACGCGACGCTCGTCGTGCAATTGATATCGTTTCTGATTTTCATGATGCTGATCAGTCGATTAATGTATCATCCGCTTCAGGATATGATGACGGAGCGGGATCGGCAGATTGAGCAGATGAAGAGTGATATTTTAGCGGCTGAGACCGACCTTGAGGATATTTTTGTCAAGATCGAAATGGAGACACGAAAGGTCAAAAATGAAGCCTTCGCTATCCAGCACCGCCTTGAAAAGGATGCGGTGGCAGAGGCGGATACCCTTTTTACGGATGTAACCGCTGAAATTGGAAAGTTGAGCGAGGAAACCAAAAAAGAGGTCCAGCGCCAGATAGAAGAAGTAAGGCTGACTATGGCGGATGAATCAGAGCGCGTGACGCGGACCATCATGGAAAAGGCCTTGGGTCGGAGGCTGACATATGAATAACATTTTGAGAAACGTATTTCGGGTAAGCCTACTTGTTTCGGGGTTCTTTTTTTTCTTTATGCTCGATCCCGCGTTTGCGGAAGACGGTGGTAGAGAGTGGCGTCCTGTTTATGATATCGTGCTTCGGTGGATTAATTTCGGAATATTGATCTTTTTTCTAGTCAAGGTGGTCGGTCCACTCCTGGTCAAATTTCTGTCGGGTCAGCAATCTGAGATTCGTACAAAAATTGAACGGGCTCAGTCAGAAAAGGATGAGATGGTGGCAAAGGTGAAGGAAGCCAGGGAATCTCTTGAAAACAGTGGTCCGCGACTTGAAGAAATTAAGACCCGCATTGTTGAAATGGGGGAACTTCGGAAGCAGGAAATCATCAATGACGCTAAAGAACAGAGTCAAATGATGATGAAAAACGCTCGTCACAGGATTGATAGCCTTATTCTTCACGCAAAAGATGATTTAAAGCAAGAGATGATGGATATGGCCATGGAAAAAGCCTTTGAGCGTCTCCCTGCAGAGATAACAGAAGAAGACAATGATCATCTTATACAAAAATATTTGACTGCTGCGGCGGCGAGCAGTTAGAACCCTGCAAGACTTGCGAACATTCTATAAGATATTACGATAATGAAAAATAAAAAGGGCACAAGGGAATTAATTGATAATTCCTTTGTGCCCCTTTTTTTGTTAAGGCGGATATGTTCTCTTCGTCTTGCAGCTCACCTTGTAACTGATGGCAGATGGGATCCGGAAGATGCCCGTAAAGATCAAATACGCGCTGAATGCGTGTGTATTTTTCTTCTTGGTACACATTATTTTCGGTTTTACTCTCCACGCCTCCGACGCAAAGGTTTTTCGGGTGGGGAGCTATAATGTGGAAAACCTCTTTGACATGCATCATGACGGGACCGAATACCCGGGTTTTGTGCCAGATTCGGAATTTGGGTGGGACAATGAAATGCTGGCGATCAAGGCGGAGAACATTTCGCGGGTGATTGCAGATCTTGGGGCGGACGTTTTAGCACTTCAGGAGATCGAGTCAATGTCGGCCCTTAATTATCTGCGGGGCGTGTTGGCAGAAAAAGGCATAGATTACCCTTACGGGGTGATCACCGAGCAAGGCAATACTGCGGTCAGGTGCGCATTGCTCTCCAGTTTCCCCATTGTCGAGCACAAAGAGATTGTCG
>SLIE01000301.1 GCA_007135795.1 Desulfobacterales bacterium | reverse complement strand
CCTCGGTCCCTTCGGTTTCAATACCCCGTAAGCGAACCGGCAGAATGCCGGCTGCGTAAAATATTTCCGGCGGCGTATACGAACAGGTGTAACCGACCACCGGTTTGCCCGCAGCTTTCCAACGCATGATCGATTGGGAGTCGATCCGGGTTGCTGCATCATAAAAAACGTCCATGGCTCAAGCCTCCTCTCCGGAAAACAGGTTTCGAAGCGCTATCCGGGCCTGCCGCGCTGTCTCTTCATGCATATCGTCAGCCGGCGCAAGCGCATCTGCGACCCACAACACCATCCGGGGAACCACGGCCCGGGCCGCAGGTGACACTTTCCCATTGTCAACCCCGAAGAAATTTGCCGTAGCACCGGCCAGCTCGTCATCGTCTATGGCCGACATAAACTGCTCGATAAGCCCGGGCCAGAATTCCGGCAAGTGATCCCCGGTTCGGTTAAAGAGCCGAAGCAGGTTGTTGATGAGCTCACCGAGTTCCTGCACGTCATACGCAGAAAAACTTTTGGAGATTGAATCGGCGGTTTCCCCATCATCCATATTGTCCCACCAGGAGATTGCCTGGTTGTGCGTCTTGATACGGAGATTGGTGAGTTCGGGTCTCTTTAGCAGGAAAAGCTGCTTCAAATCGGGTCGGCTGTTGACCGCATCCGTCATGGCCAGTTTGATCACGCTTCCGGTTTCCGCCCACGCCAGGCGAGCCTTCCACAAGGTAGCGGGATCAATCCGCCCGACCACCTCCTCGACCTTGTCGGCCAGAATCCTTGGCAGCTGCGGTGAGCCCGGTTCCCCCAGGAGGCTGCTCCCTGTATTGATTTTCCGGGCCAATTCCGTTGTTTCGTTTACCAGGTTACCCATATTTGGCGCGTCAATTTCGCGAATCAATGACAACACCACATCCGTGAGGAGATCCGCCGGGAGTTCATTCATCCGGTTTAAGGATATTTCAAGGGAATCGGTGAGCATATTGACCATGGGAGGAAGCAAGGAGAGCAACAGCAACACTTTGGCCGGATATTTCCACAAAGCGGTGTTGGCCATGATCACAAACGCCCGGAGATCGCCGGTCGAGTTGTCCACAGCCTCTTTGATCTCACCGAAATCAATGGCTTCGATCCATCTCTGAAAACCAGGGCCCGACATACGGGTGAAAAACTCGGGATCATTTTTGTGGATATCATTTAAAATCCGGCACCCCCGGGTAACCAGGTCGCCGGTCCGATCGGCCACCGGACGGGAGAGCAGGTTTTCAAACAGCTTTTTTTTGTCTTCTGTTTCAAAGCTTTCCACTGTGGCAAGAGTCATGCTTGCCAGACCCAGCGCTGAATTCAGTAAATCAGGGAGGGTTTCCGCCACGTCCCGGACAAAAGCGTCGTCTTGAAACAGTTTTTCAATTTCCCGGCTCTCATTCGTATCATCCACCGGGGAAAGGGTTTTGACAAAATGCCGTCCCACCCCGTCGGCAAGGAATTTCCTTACCCGGCTGTTTCCGGCATAAAGATGTAACAGATCAGGGAGGATTGCACCCAAAAGCCTTCGAACTTCCCGGGTGTGGAGCAGTCTGCCAACAATGGCCACACCAGCGTCATAATCGACGGAATCAGTATCAATGGCGCTATCATCCCGGGTGCCATAACCCCTTGATCTTTTTTTCCTGTTCATGGAACGATCCTTTTTATAACGATCCTTTTGTGTTGATGGTCAAAATCGCTTGGGAAATGGTTATTTAACCAGAAATTCTAATCCAGGGTGCACATAAACAATCGCTTAATTGAAATGCGATGGTACGGCGACCCTATCCCTGGCCGTCAGGTGCTTGGCCAGGCGTCTCCCCAGGGCCAAAAGCGTCCAGGTGGGGGGGAGACCCCACGCTTCTGGTATTACCGAGCAATCACACACATAAAGGTTGTCGTAAACCGTCTTTAAATTGGAATCCAGGTGTTC
The DNA here is from genome assembly GCA_007135795.1 of Desulfobacterales bacterium. Lineage (GTDB taxonomy): Bacteria > Desulfobacterota > Desulfobacteria > Desulfobacterales > Desulfosalsimonadaceae > B1SED10-16. The sequence goes on along the minus strand of SLIE01000301.1, from coordinate 3,255 downwards.
GCCGATTTTCACGGTACCCCCCGGGTGAGCGGCAAACCGCCACCCCCTGTATATGTCCGTGGCACCGGCATTAGCGAGGATGCGACGGGCGTGATCCGCGCCCTTGTCCAGGCGCAACTTGTCCTGCTTGCCGAGCGGCTTTCGGACCCATCCCCGCGGCGTGATTTCACCCCCCAGGTCGTCGCGGACCTTGATCATGATGGGGAGCACATCCTTGTAGGCAAATGCCTGCCTGATTTTAAACACTTCAAGATCGAAGAGAATTTTCATGAGATGAGGGAGATTGAAATCCGTCATGACAATGCCGTCGTCCGGAAAATGCACACCTGCGCTCATGGGTACGGATCTGCCGTTGCCGAGACCCTTGATTGTGCCATACACGTAAACCAGCGGGTCGTAGAAAAAATTCCGGCCAGTCTGTTCAATGCCACTTTGGCGCAAGATCAACGGGGAGCCGATCCCGCCGGCAGCAATGATGATCTTGGATGCATACGCCCTTAGGGTTTGCCTGTTGTGGCGGTATTCGACGCCGGTGGCCTGCCCGTTTTCAATCAGAACCTTCTCCACCCGGGCGTAGTTGATCATCCGCGCCCCGCTACGGAGCGCGTCATCCACCAAATTGCGGGCATTCCACTTGGCGCCATGAGGGCAACCATAGAGGCAAAGCTGACAATCGACGCGGCACTTGTCCTGAAAAATAAACTTGTTCAATCGGTGGACGTCGTATCCTATATCCATGGCACTTTCGAAAAAACCCCGCGGACCGGCCCCCATCAGCGCATCCGAGAGGGGCTCTATGGGAACGTCTTCCCTGATTTCCGCAACTTCCGCAGAAATATCCACCCCATGTGCCTTTAACATTTCCACCGGGGGATCAAATGCCGTGGCGCAATAGAGCAATGAACTGCCGCCCGTTGTAATGGCCCGGACAATCCCCATCATCTGCCTGGTGACAAGCATGCTCTTTCCGGGGAGAAATGCCCGCGGGATCGTCTGAACGAACGACCCTTCAACCGGGTCATTGTCCCCCCATTCCAGGATGAGGACCTTCTTCCTCCGACAGGACAGATCACGGGCGACACTCGCACCTCCAGGGCCGCTGCCGACCACGATGGCATCAAATTCGTTATCAGGTGGTTTCATGGCAGTTCTTCCTCTTTGGTATTTCCGGATAGATATACAGTCGACCGTCGACGGTCGACTGGTAAAAACATATTTCCCTTCCGCTCTGGTGTCAAGAAAAAACTAAATGGCTTCTCTTCTAAAATTCAAAGTCGTTCCTGGCGATTAAATTAAACTCCATACAACATGGCGTCCGGCCCCGCCTATGACGTTGCATTCCGGTTAAATTTTTTTAAAACCGAATCTAACAAAAAGGCCGGGATAACAGCTTCGCTGTTAATAGTGCCAGGCAGGAGCCTGGCGCTCCCACGGTGAGGCGGTGGGTGGGGCGCAATGGTAAAGTGGGGCGCCAGGCGTTTGCCAGTTTGTGCAAACAATCGGCAAAATTAGAGGCAATCTGGTAGTACGGCAACCGTAAAACCCGGGCACGCGGTGCAACTGCCGCGGCCGTATGCCATAATAAAAACTGGCCATGGAAACGCTAAACGAGTATAATATGTTTTTGTCTTCGTTCCTTATGACCCTTTAAACATCCCGGAGGTCTTATGAACTCGAAACAACTGCAATTCACCAACCGGCATGGGCAAAAGCTCGCGGCCCAGATCGATTTACCCTCTGAAAGCAAACCGCAGGCTTATGCCTTGTTTGCCCATTGCTTTACCTGCTCCAGAAACGTAAAAGCCGCATACAACATCAGCCGTACCTTAAACAGCGCCGGCATTGCGGTATTGCGTTTTGATTTCACTGGCCTCGGGCAAAGCGAGGGTGATTTTTCGGAGACCAATTTCACCACAAATGTCAGCGATCTCATCGATGCGGCCGGGTTTATGCAAACGCATTATACCGCTCCGCAGATTCTTATCGGTCACTCGCTAGGCGGTGCGGCGGTATTACAGGCCGCCGGCGAGATCAAATCGGCCCGGGCCATAGTGGTTATTGGTACCCCGTCCAAAACCGATCATCTCCTCAAGCACATGGCAGAAGACAGGGAGCGGATCGAAAGCCGGGGCGAAGCCGAGGTCAAGCTGGAGGGACGCGTATTTCGTATCAAAAAACAATTTATAGACGACCTGTCCGCCGATCACATGTCCGACACCATCAAAAAACTCGACCGGGCCTTGTTGATTCTCCATTCGCCGGTGGATCGCATTGTGGGGATTGAAAATGCGACGGAAATATTCACCGCCGCCAAACATCCGAAAAGTTTCATTTCGCTCGATACCGCGGACCACCTGTTATCCGCACAGGCGGATTCGCAATATGCCGGCAGCTTGATTGCCGCCTGGTCCCGGAAGTATTTGACATTGTCCAAAACGGATGAAACGGCGGTGGTCACCGCCAAAGATCAGGTTGTGGCCCTTGGCGGCAAATCCGGGTATATGACGGAGATCATCACGGGCCAACACGACCTGGTTGCGGATGAACCGGTATCCATGGGGGGAACAGACATGGGACCCACCCCCTATGATTACCTGGTTGCCGGTTTGGGTGCGTGCACGGCCATTACGCTGCGAATGTATGCGGACCGGAAAAAGTGGCCGCTGGAAGGAATCCGGATCGGTCTGAATCACCGGAAGATCCATGCAGATGATTGCGATGAGTGCGAAACCAAAAACAAATATGTCGACCAGATCAAACTGGCGCTGTCATTCAAGGGAGATCTTGACGCGGATCAACGGCAGCGGCTGCTGGAGATCGCCGCGCGGTGCCCGGTCCACCGAACATTGAAAGGGGAGATCCGAATTGAAACGAAAATTGAGGCGTAAGCAAAGGTATGATGATGTGGTAAAAGTTCCATCACTATTTGGATAATTTCAATAATCCTGTTTATACGAAAAGCAAATTAGGTTAATATCGGAATCCAGACTAATACAATTTGTCTTAACCTGGATCTGTTGAGTTTGATCTGTCATGGCAGTTTTAGAACAAGAAAAGAGATGTGTAATGGCCACAAAATTGAAAGGATATACCGGTGAGATCCTTGATGTCGATTTATCAACGGGTACCATCGGGTCGTATCCTCTTTCCGATACGGATCGGCGGCGCTTTCTGGGCGGCCGCCTGATCAGCACGAAAATCCTCTGGGACATGCTCAAACCCGGTATCGATCCGCTTTCGGAAGAAAATATCCTG
>SLIE01000132.1 GCA_007135795.1 Desulfobacterales bacterium | reverse complement strand
TTTTGGGGGAGAGGAGCTTTCCGGTCCGGCTTCTGCCACCTTCTATGAAAAATTCCACCTGGAACCCTTCATCGAGAATTTTATACAGGTAAGCTGAAAATATCTCCGGGTAGAGCGGTTCTCCCTTGAATGTCCGTCTTAAAAAAAAGGCCCCACCACCTCGGAATATCGGACCCATCGGCCAAAATGACAGATTCTTGCCGGCTGCAATGTGAGGGGGCGGCATGTTGTTGCGGAAAAACACATAAGAGAGAATAAGGTAGTCCAGATGGCTCTTGTGGCAGGGGACCAGCACCAGGGGACCTTTTTTGGATGCCTGTTTGATGCGATCCAAACCCTTGTTATCGATAACCATTCCGTCAAAAAGCCATTTGGTCAGCCATTGAAGAACGATTTCGTAAATCCGAATGACTCTCTGGCTGTAATTTGCTGCGATTTCATCCAGATATTTTGCCGCTTCTTTCTGGGCTACGAAGACAGGTTTCTGGTGTTCAGTGGCATAAGAGACAATCGTTTTCTGCATCCCCGGGTTTGTCAGTATCTCCTCCATGATCTCTTCCCGGGACTTCAGGGTCGGACCGGTTATGGACTGTCGTTGCTGATTGATCTGTTCCAGCAGGTAGCGGCGAAGAAAAACAGCCTGGTTTTTCTGGCTGAGTTCCCGTACATTCGGGAGTTGGAGATAATCCATAAGATTTACTGGGTCTGCTGCCTCGATAACGATTTTTTTCGGATTTCTCAGTATCATGTAAAGTCGTCTGATTTTGCCGGGCCGTTCCCGGGTTCCGAATAAAAGATCGGAAATGGGCAATTGTTTCGATTGCGGTGTCTTGTCATAGAGGATTAGCTGAGGTACGAGAAGCAATGGTTGATGTGTCGTTTTTTGAATCTCAATCAGATAATTGAGAGGATCGGTCCTGGACTCCACAAGCCGTCTGTAAAATCCATTATCCTCAATCAGCGATACCATTCCCGTGTCACCCTGCATTAGCTTGTTCTTGTAAAAATGGGTAGCGTATGGGTCCGGCATCTTGCGATGCCTGTAGATGTGAGAAGTGTAAAACGAAATTCCTTTTATAATCTGACGCACACGTTGCCAGAAAACCAACTGGTAATCAAAACCAAAAACCGGATACGGCAGGTTATCCTGCCTGAAACGGGTGTGATAAAATAAAAAATCAAATTTGCTTTTGTACTTGTTTACAAAAACCACGTTTCCGGATCGCTCCAGATTTTTAATGGTTTTTGTCAATGAAGGATCGAGTTTGATTCGGGAAAAAAGATATTTCAACACGAGATTTGAAAAAAAACCCTTTTTTTGTGGCAGGTAATTTAAAAAGGGTCGTTCATCTATATATGTTTCGGTTTTACTATCCATTTCGGTCGAATTGCTTTCAGGGTCGGTTCGTTTAAATGATGACATGTGAATTTTTCTTCTTGTCAATGAGTTTAAGCGTCTTATTCTTAACCTTATATATAAGGTATAATTTCGTCAGTTCTGAAAAGCGAACATTTAATTATACAAATATTTATCAAGAAAGCCACTGGAACAGGTGAAATGCACGGAGATGGCAGGCATTAGCGTTCTTATTTTTTTACTTCCTGTCGTTCCTTGTATTCCGTGGGTTAAGACCATGTCTTTGAGCCTGATGATTTTCAGGCTCAAACATAGTGTCGTTTTGCGGGTGGGATACTAAATATCGATTCGAATTTTATCGTATGATAGCAATGCGCAAAAAAAAATGCAAGTTGCAATCCGTGAAGGAAAGTTCTTTAACCCGGGAGGGATGTTTGTTTTACCGATTTTTCCTTGCTTTACATTTCGGCTTATGTTAGATGAAAACGGTATATACAACAAGTATGTAATCCCCCCTTGGGACCCTCGACTTATAGATATTAGCGGATGAATTATTAATGCAAAGGAGGACGTGGCTTTATGAAGACTTTAGTTGGCGGTGCAGTAGCAGCCGTAATCGGTGTGATCGGTCTTGCAATTTGGTTTAATGCGTTTTTGCAGCTTCTGGCCGGCGCGATTCCTGTGATGTTGCTCCTTGGCGGATGCCTTGCCCTGTATTTGGGATTTGATGAACTGAAAGACACCTGGCAGAAAGAAACACCTGTGGAACCTACTGTTACAGCTGGTGCCTCAGTGGAAGAAGCAGAGCAGTTAAAGCGGGAAAACGAGGTGCTTAAAAAAGAGCTTGAGACCCTTAAAGGTCAAAAATAAAAATGTTTTGAAGCATGATGCATTCGTGAAAACTCACAAAGTCTGTGAACATGGCGAAATTAAAAGTTTTATATACAAGACGTGGTAATTTGATTCCTGGTGAATGCAAAATTGCTACAACGAAGTAGATGGAACTTTTTACGACGTCATCGAGAATGATAAATTCGTAAAAAGTCTCGATGAGACGGCTTTGTAAAAAGTCCAGGATCAAGGCTTACGCAATCCCGAAGTATGCGGCGTACGTAAATGTATCCGCAATTCTGAGGGCTTAAGCGCAACGTAGATATTGGACTTTCTACGAAGTCGTCACGACTGAATTTCTGAAAAACTATCAAGCCCTGCAGGGAGTTTTCTGCGGGGTTTTTTATTGCCCGATGGAGAAGCTTTCAGAAATTCAGTGCCTGCTCAGGATTCCGTATAGTATTTCCCGTAAGATTTGAATCTCTGAACCTTACGGGAACGATTACCGATAAAGCCGATATGGGCGGGTATCTTCCATAAAGGACATGATTTGCTGGCGATGTTGCGTCATTATGTCGTCTATATCCTTGCCTGCCTCAATCTCTTTTCTGATTTGTCCATTCCCGATAATGAGATCAATGGGAAGAATTTCGGATTCATATTCGTATGGCGGTAATTTCCATGCAAATTGCTCGTTGTGATGGAATATCATCGCCGCAAGCAGTTTGAGAGAGATTTCATAGGGGGCAAAACGGTCAGGATCAGTTACATGAAGTTGAAATCCGTGACAAGGGATGTTTTTCCACTTGTTGGCGGTTGGTTCAAATACTGCTGGACGCAGGACACATCCTTTCAAAAGCTTTCCTCCCATAAACGACAATATTTTATCGATATTGACAAAGGGTGCGCCAAATAGCTCAAAAGGTTGTGTGGTCCCCCTTCCTTCCGATATGTTTGTCCCTTCCCATATGACCTGACCGGGGTAGACCATTGCGGATTCGGGGGTCGGCAGGTTGGGTGACGGCGCAACCCAGTTAAGGCCTGTTTTCCGGTAATGCATATTTCTTTGCCAGCCCTGCATGGGGATAACGGCAAGATCGCAGCCGATATCGTATCGCTCGTTTATCCAGCATGCATATTCGCCGATTGTCAGACCGTGTCGCATCGGGATAGGGTAGCGTCCCACGAAAGACGCAAACTCCGGTTGAAGGCAATTCCCTTCGATCTGAATGCCATTTACCGGATTGGGACGATCGAGTATTAAAATCGTCTTTCCGGTTTTAGCGGCTTCTTCAAGACAATATGAGACTGTGGTCAAAAAGGTATAAACCCTTGTGCCGACATCTTGCAGATCAATGATAAGCACATCGATCTGATCCATCATGTCGCTTGTTGGCCGACGTGTTCTGCCATAGAGGCTGAAAACCGGCACTTTAAGGATCGGATCATAAAAATCATCCGATTCTATCATATTGTCTTGTTTTTCAGCATATAATCCATGTTGAGGGGAAAAAAGCGCCTTAAAACGTTTGCCGAACTGCTGGTGGAGAAGGTCTTTCGCGTGCATAAACCTGCTGTCAACGGAAGCAGGATTGCACAAAAGCCCCAGGCGCTTGTTTTCAAGCCATGGGGGAGGGGTGTCTATAAGGTTTTCAAGTCCCGTCCGTATCATGTCATATTATCCTTTGATCCATTATCAATGCGGGTGTTCCTCTGGTAATGGTTAGTGTTGCGTGAACGCCACTGACCTATCCATCTTCACCGCTTTTGTGACCTTTTTACGATTCCGTCAATTTTGATGGACTTGTAAAAGGTCGCAGTCAGACAGTTTTGTAAAAAGTTCAAGATCAAGACTTGCGCAATATCGAAGAATGCAGTGTGCTTATGTGTACGTGTATCTCTATGTCTACAAGGCGTAAGCCGCAAAATCCGGGAGACTGCGCGTAACGAAGATATTGGATTTTTACGAGGTCTAAAACTTTTATGATTCTCAAAAAACATCATTATCATGACATGGTTCGCAAAACAACCGGTATCGGGCATCTGCACGGTGTTAAATCGCTTATCGACGGTTGAATCGAAAAAAAAATGAAAATTCAAGGAAATGGAAGATAGGATTTTAACCCGGCCATGGGAAGGAGAACCGGAAAATCAAAAAATGATGCCGGAAATGTTGTAAAAACCGGATAATCATATCTGTCTGATTTGTTCAATAGTTATAGGGACCCTGCTTGAATTGTATTTGTATTCAGGTAGATATAATAATGTTCATAAGCTGTCACCCGGGTTCCTCAAACCGGTCCAAACCGAAGCTTATCTGATTTGACCTTTTGTACTATCTGGAATATCAATTACGCACTTTATGTGTGCAGCTTCTTTGTTCATTCCTTTAAATATAACTGAGATTCATTCTTAAACCTTCTGTTTTAGTCCGGCGGGCTTGCCGCTGTAGTTCGGAAATTCTGGTTTTTCGTAAAGCAGGTTTTGTTAGAATTATCTATTTATATTCTTGTTTATTGTTTATCCTGTCGTTTCAAATGGAGATTGTTTTATGAAGACCTTGTGGAGAAAAGCGAAAACCGCGATCAAAGAGCAAGTTCCCTCAAATATTTACCGCTTGTGGATTGAGCCGATTAATTTTCTTGAAGCCGGAGAAAATGAGCAGATCGTGTTGTCATGTCCGAATTTCTTCATTAAAAAGCGGATAATGGCAAATTACGAAACGCTGATTCATCAGGAACTCAGTCAAGCTGCGGGAACGATGCTGGAGTTTTCGCTGAAGGTAAATGGGAACGGTGATGGGGTTGAAGAAAACAAATCAGATATCATGATCCCTTCCGAAAGTTCCCAACTTCTGCTTCCGGGAATAAAGATACAGCCTGCGAACGGGCGGAAGTTTCGCACAGATTATACGTTCAATCATTTTATTGTCGGAAAGAACAGTGATCTGGCGTATCGGGCGGCATTTTCGCTGGCATCGACAAAAACCTCAGAGCCCAATGCACTGTTTCTCCTTTCCAAATCAGGAATGGG
>SLIE01000337.1 GCA_007135795.1 Desulfobacterales bacterium | reverse complement strand
TCATGCGGTTCAAACGATTTGCCGCCGATCAGGTTGGCATACTCATTGGTCTTGAAATCGCTCATCCGGACAATGACCTCGTGAGGATGCCACGGGGCGGCGATTTTGGCGATTCCTTCGGCCAGGTGGTCCACGAAATACGCGGTTTTGTCCGAATACCCCCGCGTCAGGGTGTCGATCGCTTTTCGGGCCTTTTTATCTTCCACCCGGTCGAAATGCACCAGTGCCATGGGATGGATTTTGATGGCATTGTTGATAATGAATTCCATACGGGCGAGCCCGATGCCGTCACAGGGGAGCTGCCACCATTTGAACGATGCTGCGGGGCTGGCAATGTTGATCATTATGCTTGTCCGGGTCTCGGGAATCTCCTTGAAATTGATCTCTGATTCCTCGTAATCGAGTATCCCCTCGTACACGTAGCCGGTATCCCCTTCGGCGCAGGAAAGGGTGATTTCCTGATCGTCATGGAGATGGTCGGTCGCTTCTCCCGTCCCGACAATTGCCGCAACCCCCAGTTCGCGGCTCACGATCGCGGCATGGCTGGTGCTCCCCCCCTGGTCGGTGATGATCCCGGCGGCTTTTTTCATGATCGGGACCCAATCCGGATCGGTCATCCCGGTAACCAGGATCGAACCTTCCTCAAAACTGTCCATCTCCTCGGTCCGGATAATCCGGTTGACCTTTCCCGTGGCAATGGCCTGGCCAATGGCAAGGCCGGAGACAAGCACTTTCCCTTTATCTTTAAGGGTGTAATTTTTCAGGCTCTGCGTGGTTTTTTGAGATTGTACCGTCTCCGGGCGAGCCTGGACGATAAACAGCTTGCCGGTCTGTCCATCTTTTGCCCATTCAATATCCATCGGTTTTTTATAGTGATTCTCGATGTCGACCGTCCAGCGCGCCAGTTGGAGAATCTCCGCTTTACTGAGGACAAAACGCCGCCGTTCCCGGGTCGGGGTGTCGATATTCCGCGTGCTTTTCCCCCCGCCTTCGGCATATATCATCTTTTTTTCCTTCTCCCCGAGGTGTCGCTCGATGATCGGGGTGAGCTTTTCATCGGCCAGCAGGGGTTTGAAAACCGTGTAGCGATCGGGGATAACGGTCCCGCCGACCACATTTTCACCAAGCCCCCACGCGGCATTGATGACCACCACATCTGGAAACCCTGTTTCCATGTCAATGGAGAAGATGACGCCGGCCCCAGCCTGGTCGGCGCGTACCATTTTCTGTATTCCCACGGACAAGGCCACTTTCATGTGATCAAATCCCTGTTCCTGACGGTAGATGATCGCGCGATCCGTGAAGAGCGAGGCGTAACACTTCCGGCAGGCGTCCATGAGGTCGTTTTCGCCGCTGATGTTGAGGTATGTTTCCTGCTGGCCCGCAAAACTCGCCTGCGGCAGGTCTTCCGCCGTGGCCGAACTGCGTACTGCGACATCCACGGTTTCCGTGTCGTAACGGTTGCAGAGTTCTTTGTACGCTTTCTTTATATCACGGGCGATTTCATCAGGAAACTCAGATGCTTTGAAAAGGTTGCGGATCGCTTCGCCCACTTTTTTTAAAGGTTTGCCGGAATTGAGTGCGTCGAGTTGCTCCCTGACCTTGTCAAGGATTTCGTTTCTTTCCATAAACGTCCAATACGCCTCTGCCGTTGTGGCAAACCCGTCAGGGACATTGATGTTTTTTTCCTTCAATGCACCGATCATCTCACCCAGTGAGGCGTTTTTACCACCCACCTCGCTGGCGTCTTCTGAATTGATATCGTCAAACCAGCGAATGAACATGATGTCTCTCCTTGCGCATGGCGTTTGATATTATAATCACGGTATTCTTAATATTATGCAGGCAATATTGGTGATGCAACCAGATGGATGTCGTTCTCATATGGGATTGACACGGAAGATATCAGCCAATACATTCTATACTAATGCCGGTTGAATAAAATGAAGTGTGACCCGGCGTCCCTGTTATGGTTTGAAGAATGAGAGAAGGAGCAAAAACCAATGAGTGAATCTTTTTACGATGTGATTATTCTGGGCTCAGGGCCGGCGGGTTTGCAGGCGGCCATACATGCGATTCGGCGCAAAGTCTCTGTCCTGGTTTTGGGTCAGCCCTCGAAGAGCAGCATTTTTAATGCTCACATTGAGAATTTCTGTTGTCTCGAGGCGCAATCCGGTTCGGATATGATTAAAGTCGCCCTTGCCCGGGCAGAAGAATCCGGGGTGACGTTTCTGGCGAAGGACGTCATGACGCTGAGCGCCGAGAATGATCATTACGTGGTAGAGGCTGCGGGCGGTGAGGTACTGAAGGCATATGCACTGATTCTGGCCATGGGGATATCCCGGAACAAGTTGGGCGTGGCGGGGGAGAAAGATTATGTCGGGCGGGGGGTAAGCTATTGCGTCGATTGCGACGGTCCCATGTTCAAAGGGGATCCCGTGGCCGTGATTGGTTGCGGCAGTGCCGCGGTGGGCGCCGCCTTGACTATGATATTTTACGCAAGTGATGTCCATATGGTCTGCGAGCAGCTGGAGGTGGACGAGTACCTTGCCGAAAAGCTGAGGCAAAGTGAAGTGATGGTTCATGAGTCGCGCAAGGTGTCGGAGATAGAGGGCGACGACACCGGTGTAACCGGATTGGTCCTGGATGATGATACCCGACTCGGGGTAGCCGGTGTTTTTGTCGAGCTGGGGGCAAGGGGAGCGGTCGATTTTGCTATGAAAATGGGGATTTCTCTTGATGACACCATGAAGTATATTGCCGTCAACAAGAAGCAGGAAACCAGTCTGCCTGGAGTATTTGCAGCCGGCGATATCTGCGGCCCGCCGTGGCAGGTCGCCAAATCCGTTGGAGAAGGCTGTATCGCAGGCCTCGAAGCCGCATCTTATGTTCGAAAGCGCAAACGCACGGAATAAAGCGCAACGCGCCGTTTAAAAATACTTGAGGTAAAAACGTCATGTCTCGACGACTTTAGCGAGGATGCAATTATTTATAAAGATGGTTGCACCAGCGATGTTCTGTAATCGACTTTAAAGGAGATGGAAAATGGCAATTCAGGTTGAGTTTAAAGTATCCGGTAAAAAAGTGCCGTGGGATGCCTCGTACGAAACCCTTCTGGACCTGGCCGAAGCGAACGGGATCGAGATTGAAACCGAATGTGAAGCGGGCATATGCGGAACCTGCAAGGTTAAATTGCTTTCCGGCAAAGTCGAAATGGAAGTCGAGGACGGACTGGACGATGACGAAAAAGAGCAGAATTTCATACTTCCCTGCGTATCGGTACCTTTAACCGATGTGGTGCTGGACCTGTGATCGCCGCTGAACATTGAATAAGCGCTGATGAATGATGAAAATAAACCCGGGTATGAAGATATTTTTCCCGGGTTGTTTTTTTTTCCTTTCCGTCGGTGACACGTTAGGCTATAGTGCGCGAAAATTACGTGTACGGGTATGACGCCGACCGCTTTGGAATGTGCCTGAATACAGGCAGACCGGGGGTTCCAGCGAAATACGCCTGCAAGAACTAGTGTGCATTCAGAAATGGCTGATTTGTTCAATAGCGCTTTGTTTTTTTCCTATACCTGATTTCGTATTTTCTTGTCTTCAGGCTCGAACAAATTTTTCATCTGAACACAATAATTATATATGCGCCAAAGCCCGGAAGTTTTCAGGTCCTCGCAACAGGCGCTCCCGTATAAAATGCGGGAGAATTGTCAGCAGGGGTGATCGTAAGATTCATGAACCGAATAATTTCGAACCGGTTTTTCTGGTTGTGCCTGTTTGTTCTATGGGTGGGTACATCCGCTTTTGCCGGGGCAGGTTTAATCGATAACGGTGACGGCACGGTAACGGACACCGATACTGGTTACATGTGGCAGAAAAAAGTACCGGATCAACAGTACACTTTTGAAAACGCCCGAACCTACGCCGGGCAGCTTACCCTGGCGGGGTACGGGGACTGGCGGGTGCCGGACAGAGAAGCCTTGCGGACCCTGGTAAAAGCGCTGGATGAGCCGCTACCCGGCGGAAATGCTTTTACCGGTGTTACCAGTGCGTATTTTTGGACATCCACCACGGTTGATCCTGCTTCTTCCCGGGATTCTGCCTGGGTGATATATTTTTCAAATGGTTTTGAGTCCCAGCGGCATAAACAGGAGATGCATTATGTGCGGGCGGTCCGTGATGTTTTTGGTGGTCGCCTTCCTGACGATGACGAGGACATCCAGGCGCATATCAGCTGTTTTGTGCAAACGTTGTCGGGAAATTGATAGGATTTCAAAACAGATGCACGCGTGAAAAGGCATCAAATCTGCAAAGTATCCCGAACGAATGCAAAATCGCTACAATGAAGCAGGTGGGGCTTAACCGATTCACTTCATCATTCCTGCGTGTCCCGATTCTCTTCCGTACTGATCCTGACGAGCGGCGCATCAGGGGCGTCGACCAGCACATACAGGAACCCGTCGACCGGGCTTACACGCACGTCCCGGATTCGCCAGCCCCGGTTTTCCAAAAGGCGTTCTTCTTTGAACAATTCCCGTCCGTTGACTACAAAGCGGACGATATATTGATCCCGGATGGCGCCGATAAAAAGGTTCCCCCGCCAGTTTTCAAAGGCCTCCCCCTGGTAGAATGTCATCCCGGATGGCGGCAACCCGTCGTCCTCCACCCAGTAATAAACCGGTTCGACAGTCTCATCGTGTTCCGGCGGGAAAACCCCGATTTCGCTCTGATCGCTATATTCGCGGCCATAGGTGGCAATGGGCCAGCCGAAGTTTCCCCCTTTTTCAAGCACATTGATCTCGTCCCCGGCAAATTCACCGTGTTCATTCTGCCAGATATCCCCTGTTTCGGGGTGTATTGCCATTCCCTGGGCATTGCGATGCCCGTAGCTGTATATTGCCGGGTGGGCATCTTCCGCACCGACAAAAGGATTGTCCTCCGGGATGGCGCCATCGTCATGGATGCGCAGGGTCTTGCCATGAAGGCTTGTGAGATCCTGGGCCGAATCCCGCTCCCTGCGGTCGCCTGAAGTTATGTAGAGCAGGTTTTGCTCGTCGAAAACCAGGCGTGACCCAAAATGGGCGTCCGTACCGGCAAAGGGTGTTGCAATAAGGAGCACTTCAAATTCCGTGAGGCTGGTTCCGCCAATGTCGAGCCGGCCACGACCAACGTGGGTGGCATACTGGCCAGGCCGTTCACCGCTTGCGGCATAGCTCAGGTAAAC
>SLIE01000215.1 GCA_007135795.1 Desulfobacterales bacterium | reverse complement strand
GTGTGAAATACCCACCAATGTCATCCTGGCCGAACAGTTTGCGGCGCGCTTTGATGGTTTTTCAATCGGGAGCAATGACCTCACCCAGCTGACGCTGGGGGTGGACCGGGACAACGAAGCGTTGAAAGATGTATTTGACCAGCAAAACGAAGGGATAAAAGAACTGATTCGGCAGCTTATCCCCAAGGCCCATAAGCACCACCGGAAAGTCGGAATCTGCGGGCAGGCACCGAGTGACTATCCGGATTTCGCGGTTTTCCTGGTGGAGGAGGGGATAGATTCCATATCGCTAAACCCGGACAGCGTCATCGAGGTCAAAAAACGAGTGGCCGAGGCAGAAAAGCGGATCAAGAAATAGCTGCCGCTAAAAGTGAAAGTCTACAGGATACACCCATACGGCACCAGTTGGACCGTTTCGGTTAGGATAAAGACAGGGCACTTCTTTTTCCGTGCACTCGTAAAAAGTCAAAATTTCGTAAAGAATGGATAAGTTAAACACAAGCAGTAAATATAACAACATTCAAAAAGGAGATATCAAATGGCACCTCAAATAGGGTCCACCCCCCAACACTGTCCCGGTTTTCAGCAGCTGAAAAGTTTAAGCTCATTTATATGCAAGTGCTCTGAATGCGGCGCTGAAAATGAAATCTTTTCAGACGAGTTTAACAAACCGCGTTCCTGTGAAAGCTGTAAACAGCCGATTGATTTTTCAACATGCAGCATCGATGCATCCGCGGGGACCAAGGATCCCCGATAAACGTTGGTTTGCCGGTCAATCACGCTGGATCCGCGCATACCCGCTTTTCAACATAGCTGGAAGTATAACTGATTTGAACGGGAAATAAATGGAAAGACAATAAGGCGCCCCCTTCCATCTCTTGAAAAGGGGGTGCCTTATTTTAACCAGATCAGGACATCTGCTTGTAAACGTCCCGGTAATTGGCATAGAGATCATACACCCGGCGCTTCAGCGCTTTGAGGCGCTTGGTGTCGTCCGGATTTGCAAAGCGGGGCTCACTGATCGAAAAGAGCGAATGGTTGAGTTCATCGATTACATGTTCCGTTGCTGTGCACCACTCGTCAGTACACGTCCCCGCAATTTGAGAGGCTTCCTTGATGTCCTCATCCAGTTGATTCATCGATTTCTCTAATCCGTCGATATAATTCCTCCAGGCAGTGATTACTTCCTGTTGGGTTTCATTTTTGGGAAACGACATGATTGGCCTCCTTTTCAATTAATAACGGGTTACTCCGTAGCCGGCCTTCTCGTGCCGGCAAACATTTGTTTTCCGGTAAGTACCGATCATCATCGCTCAAAAGTTGTTCCCTTTAAGCTCCGATGTCATTTCAATATAAAATTGGTTATCCTTTTTTGAAATGGGGAGGATCGTGTATTTTCCCTTGCCGGCGACCCCATGCCGACAGCTTCGGCCTGGATAGCGATGACCCGAAAAAAAAAGATGCACCAAACATTAAATGTCAAAAAATCATTGATAGAAACCGTCCAGCAATTACGTTTTTAGATTGAAGATTTAATAAATGCATGCCCAAGGCGATTATCAAACAAACAAGGAGGCTGACATGGCTGGCAAAGAAAACGTTGAACGCATCTCCCCAGAGGCTGCCAAATCCGAAGTGGAAGCGGGAAAGGCGGTTATGGTCTGTGCATACGATGATGAGCACTGCAAATCGATGCAGATCGAGGGAACACTGTTAAGAGGGGATTTTGTCAATAAACTATCCGACATCCCGAAAGACAAAGAGATCATTTTCTACTGCAACTGACCCCGGGAAAACACTGCCGCAGGTCTTGCGGTGGAATACCATGAAAAAGGGTATACGCACACCAAAGCACTTCAGGGGGGTATTTCCCAATGGCGTGAAAAAGGTTTTTAAACCGGGGAAAACAAGATGCCAATTCGCCAATTTACTTCATGAGGAGAAGACATGGCTGCAAACGTTGCAATAAACGGAATGGGCCGCATCGGCCGCGCCACTTTCAAGATTGTGTTAGAATCTCCCGAGCTTGAACTGGTGGCAATCAACGATCTGGTATCTACCGAGAATCTGGCCTACCTGTTAAAATACGATACCGTATACGGCAGGTACCCGAAAAAAGTGGACAGTTCACCAAATAGCCTGATTATTGACGGAAAGGAGTACAAGGTATTTAATAAAAAAGACCCCGCCGAATTGCCATGGAAAGACCTGGGCGTGGACGTGGTATTTGAATGCACTGGTATTTTTACTGATCAACAGGGACTGGAGAAACATATCCATGCCGGCGCCGGGCACGCCATCCTTTCGGCGCCGGATAAAAAAGGAACCCTTGACACGGTCGTTCACGGGGTAAATCAACCGGGCAAAGGAACAAAAGCTTACTCCTGCGCCAGCTGCACAACCAATTGCATTACCCCCGTGGTGGAAGTCATGGGACGACGTGTCGGCATCAAAAAAGCCATCATGACAACGATTCATGCCTATACTTCCACCCAGGCCATCGTGGATACACCCAGCAGCAAATTCCGCCGGGGACGGGCTGCGGCTGCCAATTTCGTCCCCTCCAGCACGGGCGCCGCCGTTGCAACGACAAAGGCACTCCCCCAATACAAGGGGAAGTTCGACGGTGTCGCCATACGCGGACCGGTTCCCATCGGATCCCTTGCGGACCTGGTATTTGTCACCGAAAAAAACACATCCAGAGATGAAATTAACGCTATTTTCCAGGAAGAATCCGAAAGCGACCGATACAACGGCATTATGGGTGTATCCAATGATGAAATCGTTTCATCGGATATCATCATGGACCCGCGTGCATCCATCGTGGATCTCACCATGACGCAGGTGGTCGACGGGGATCTGGTTAAAATCATGAGCTGGTACGACAACGAATGGGGGTACAGCAACCAGATGGTCCGGGAAGCACTGGCCATGATCAAACAAGGTTGATTGCAGAAACACCAGGCATTCGACTGCCCAGGTAAATGCGCCACACCAATAGGAGAACCATCGCCCGCGAAACACACGCACCCTTCTTCCATCCCTTTCCGTGTATTTCGTGGGTTTTGATTTTGCTTTTGATTTGATTTTACCTTGTACCTTTACCCTTGAGTCTTCCACCTGCCCTTACATACTTTCTATCATCTAAATCAGGCGCATTGTGTATTGTTCAAAAACAAAAAATTTCTCATTATTGATTATAAACAGGAAACAAAGAAAAACCTTTAACGACAAGGAGAGTGACGATGCCTGAAACAGGGAAGCTTTACAAATGTGATCAGTGTGGAAACGTGGTGGAGGTCAAAAAGTCAGGTGGTGGAGAACTGATATGCTGCGGAGAGGCCATGCGGCAGTTGAGCCCGGAGGAAGCGAAATCATTTTAATATTCATCCGCTTGAGACTATTCCCCGCGCGCCGGCTCAATTATTACAAATGAACCGGCGCGCGGCATACCTTGCAGATTCGGCAATACTTCCCTCTCGGATGCTTTAATGTCTCGCTGTGACCGTTCTCATCCCTATACCCATTTTTGATTGTGTCGTAAAGAGCCCCATCTACCTGATATGTTTAAGCGGTTTAAAAGCCATTGCGGTGCTTCGCTTTGCTCAGCGCCAACCACGATTGTCAGTGCCAACAACGCCTGACCACAAACACGGTCGGCAATGTTGCCTTGCGTGATGACGAACCCAACCCGTGAACCCGGGCCCCGGCCCTGGTTTTTCGAGATGGCTTTAGTATAAAAAAAATCATGGTTTTTTCAATCGATCACATCCCTTCCCCCCCGGGTGCACACCTTGAAACGAAAGATTTACTAAATAGTTTACAAAAAAGCGACACCAAGCAGAGAAAGTTTACAAAAGGATGGCTTGCAATTCCTCTTAAAAATCATGTAGGTATAGAATGAACCTGATTACAGATGCTAATGCGTACTGATATTACAAACTCCATTTTTCCGGCTTGTGGACTATTAGATAAAGTATTTCTGCAATCATACTATAGTCGGATTATCACGGGAGGCAGACATGGATGAAAATCCTCTTATTATGGTTGTGGATGACGAGCAAACCAGCCGCTTCGTCATAACAGAAATCCTGAAAAAAAGGGGGTTTCAAGTCGTAGAAGCCGAAAACGGCCGGGAAGCGGTGGAAATATTCAAAACCCGTCGGCCAGAATTGGTGCTTCTCGATGTGATGATGCCAGAAATGGACGGTTTCGAAGCCTGTCGTCAAATTCGTGCCAAGCCAAACGGCGGTGCCACCGTTCCTGTTCTGATCATCACCGCGACAAATGATTATAATGCCATTCGCACGGCCTACGACGTTGGTGCTACAGATTTCATGTCCAAACCCGTCAACAATATCATATTGTATGAACGGGTCCGCTATATGCTCCGGGCAAGTACCACAACGCGCCAACTTGCCCAGAACCGTGAACTTCTGGCAAAAGCCCAGGACCTCGCCTCTTTGGGGAGTTTCTTTTATGAACCAAAGCTTTCAAGGTTTCAGGTTTCAGAGACGTTTCGATACATATGCGGCTTTCCGGATTCTTTTCCGGCCATCACCTGGGAGGCGTTTTTGCAAAAAATTTATCCCGAAGACAAAAAAGCCCTGGAACCGTCTTTACACCTTGCGCAAACAGTCGGGCTAAACTTCAAGCAGGACGTGCGCCTTGCATCCGGTGACCGGGGAGAGTGTTTCGCCATGCTCCAGGTGGATACTGAAATGAATGATAATGGCGAAGTGGTGCGGCTTGTCGGGATCGTTCAGGATATTACCGCACGCAAACTCACCGAGATCCTGGAAAGTGATAAAAATCGTGTGATGCAGCAAATTATCGGCAAACAAACCCTTGATAATATTTTCCTTGCCATAACCCGGCTTTTGGAACGCCAACGCCCCCAAAGCCGGGCAGCCATCTGCCAGGTGGGGGAACAGCGAATTTCAAGGATGGTCTCTTCGAGCCTCCCTTACGCGTTTTGCGAATCGATCGCCGGGGCCGAACTCTCGGTGGAAAATGGAACCTGTGCCGCAGCAGCCTTCCTGGGTCAGCCCGTAATCGCTGAAAACGTGGCAGATACCACAATTTGGAAAAAATTTCGCAAGGACGCACTGACCCACGGGATTCATTCATCCACCTCGGTTCCCATTGTTTCTGGAACGGGTCAGATATTGGGAACAGTTGCCTTGATGCGCGGCGATATTTATAAAGCGACCGCCGCCGATATAGCGCTCATGGAACACATG
>SLIE01000488.1 GCA_007135795.1 Desulfobacterales bacterium | reverse complement strand
TCCCGTTTCATATACGCGGACAAGTTCCACGTCCCCGCGTACATGGAAAAGGACGGCAATCGCTACCGCATCATCTCCGATCACCTGGGCAGCCCGCGTTTTGTGGTCAACTCCCAAACCGGCGAAGTGGCGCAGCAAATGGCCTACGATGTCTGGGGCAAGGTCATCCTGGATACCAACCCGGGATTTCAGCCATTCGGCTTTGCAGGCGGCCTCCACGACCGCGACACCGGCCTGATCCGCTTCGGCGCCCGGGATTACGACCCTGAAACTGGGCGGTGGACGGCGAAGGACCCCATACTTTTTGCAGGAGGGGATAGCAATTTGTATGGGTATGTGCTGAATGATCCGGTGAATTTTATTGATCCGGAGGGATTGTTCTTCGGTCCTGTAGGATATGTCGGAGCAATAACTTTTGTGGTCGGAGCTGTTATATCATCTCCAGTAGTAATGTTGGTTGGGGTGCTATAGTAGTGTATGATTGGTATGCTTCTACAGTAAAGTACCCGCGAGAAATTACTGACGAAATAAACGATCAAATCTTTAATCCGTATTTTGAAAGGTTAAGAGAAAACACGGCGTGTCCATAATATGTGAGGTGATGAGAATGTCCCTTTTGGATGAAAAGGATAAGAACTTGTTGAATTTTTTAAAAAAACAGAAAAATATCCGGAAGCAAATAGCATTTGCTTCAGTTTTTTGTTTCTTAGTAGGTGTTCTTTTACTTATAACATGCTTTATTGATTTTCATGAACGGTTTTTGTATCAAGGAACACTGGCTATATGGGGAGGGGGTATGTTATTCTTTGCAAACCACAGGTATATCCGAATATTAGAATTAATAGAAAAAATAAGTAACAACCAAATAGCAGATGAGGAGTTCTGACAGAGGTTTTCTCGGGGATAATTCTGGAGTTCCGGGAACACCATACTTAATTCGTGTCTGCCGATAGGCCCGCCTGAGCCGCAGATTGGGCGACGAGTTTCGTGAAATCACTGGGTTGTCATCAATCAGGCCCCGCGGCCGAATGGTTCTCGGAAATTATGAACGCGCACGGCTACCTGTGCGCTTTGAATACGATAATGCCACGCCGCCTTGTCAGGGTAGAGCGAAACGGTCATGCGACTACGTTCGGGTATAACGCCAACGGCAACCGCACCCACGAAAGCGGCCAGGAAATGGCTTCCTACGACAGCCACGACCGGATGCTCCACACTACAGGGATGCGCAGTACGCGTACACCCGCAGCGGCGAGCTGATCAGCAAACCCCAGGGAGACGCCGTCACCCGCTACACCTATGACGCCCTTGGCAACCTTGTTGCCGTAAGGATGCCCGATGATACGGAGATTGTCTATCTCATCGACGGGGCAAACCGAAGGATCGGCAAAAAGGTGGCACCGGAAGCTTTTTCTCAGAACAAAGAACGAGACGCAAAGCGCATTGAGAGGAAAAGGATCAGCTGTACCGGAAAGTCGGACAGTTTCAAGTGGGGGTTGACTGGTTAAAAATGTCGGATATCTCGGTTAACAACAAAAGAATAGCGGAAAGAGATAGAGCCTGATCAAGAAAGGTTGATTATTCATAAACAGTTGGCTGGGATGCCTCGCTTCAGCTTCTCGAGGCTCCCCTCAGCGAGGGCAACCCCACGGTGTATTTTTATATCCAAATTAGGTGGAAAAACTATCTTGACATTGGGGAGCCAACATATAATTCACATCCGCTTGATATTGGATAATTAAAGAAAAAAACCATACATGCTCTTAATTCCTATCACAAAAAAGGCAAGCTGGCGTAATCCGCCATGGATCACCATAGCGTTGATTCTCATCAATGTATTTGTCTTCGTTCTCTTTCAGCGAAATGACGATGAACGATGGGCCGATGCGATGACGTTTTATTTTGAATCCGACCTGGCAAATCTTGAAGCCGATTTTTACAAGGACTATCTGGAAATCGAAGGACGCATCCGGGAAATCGAAAACATACCCGGTAGCGATGCGCCGGAAAGTGAAAAACGGGCCTACTATTATTTCGAAATACGAGAATCAAAGGACTTTGTACAGCGTGTCGACCAGGGCCATGTGATACCGCCGCACGATGCCCGCTTAATGCAATGGCGCAACTTGCGTGATAATTACGAGCAACTCCTGGAGCGGATCGTGGCGGTGAAATACGGGTTCCGGCCGGCCATGCCCAGCCTGCTTACCTGGATCAGTACCATGTTCCTGCACGGTGACTGGGGGCATTTAATCGGCAACATGATCTTTCTCTGGCTGGTGGGATGCTTGATTGAATATGGTTGCCGCCACATGGTTTTCCCTGTCATTTACCTGCTTGGCGGTCTATCGGCTACGGGGTTTTTCTGGTTGCTCAATATGTACAGCACCATTCCACTGGTGGGTGCATCAGGTGCCATTGCCGGCATCATGGGGGCTTTCACGGTATTCTACGGGTTCAGTAAAGTCAATATCTTCATCAATCTGGGCTTTTACTTCAATTATCTAAAGTTTCCGGCGATTTTTCTACTTCCATTGTGGATGGGAAACGAGCTCTATCAAATGTTTTTCAATGACGGCAGTGCCGTGGCCTATGCCGCCCACCTGGGTGGATTGGGCGGCGGCGCTGTGATGGCATTGGTCGTTAGCCGGATTCCGGGCATGCTCGACAAGGAAGCTTTTGAAGGGGTGGAAGAAGACAAGGTCAGGCCGCTGGTGGAAAGCGCCCTGAAGTATATGAGGGAGCTTAAATTTGACAAGGCCAGACCGCTGCTGATCGAAGCTTTGACCCATGCACCAGACGATATTTCCATCTGGCGGCATCTCAATGTCGTTGACGGCCAGAACCCATTGTCCGATCAGTTTCACCAGACTGTCAGCCGCTTGCTAACACTTTACTGCCGGCAACCGAAAACCTACAGCGATGCCTTGGCACTTTTCCGGGAATACCGAAATAGTGCACAACCGCCAAGGCTGTCATCCACGCTCTATATCCGAATCAGCAATTCGTTCAGTGACATGGGCGAACCCGAAGAAGCCGAACATATTCTTTTGATGCTGTTGAAAAAGGCCCCGGATTTGCTTAGCCTGCCGACTGCCCTGTTGAAGCTGGCCAACAGTTTCAAACAAAAAAACCAGCCCGAGAAGTACCGGCAGTGCATAAAGCTGCTAAGCACACATTATCCCCTGGCCAATGAAACCCGCCTTGCCACGCAGCAACTTGTCCGGCATTGATGATCCCTATAGCGAGGCCAGGTATTTTTGTGCAAAGGGGACAATGTCGTGGTCGGGGTATTTCTTTATCAGGGTTTTCAGGATATTTCTGGCTTTCTCCGTACTTTTGAGCTGTTCGTGAAGCAATTCGGCTGCCCGGTAACAGGTTTTGGGGACCAGGGCATCTCCGGGGTGCTTTTTAATCAGGCGGCTGAATATTTTGACCGCCTCCCGGGCCTGGCCATTTTCATTGAACCAACTCCCTATTTTAAACAACGTCATTGCCGAGGGTACAAAATCCTCATGTTTCTGACTGCAGAATAAATAAAGCGACATGGCCTTTTCTTTTTCACTGTCTACAACCAGTTGCTTGAGATGACCAGGCGCATATTGGAGCAGTTCGTCCATACGATCCCGGGTTTGGAGCAGCTGGACATAACGATCGGATAGCTCCGGATTATCAATTGCCAACGCCGTGCGCTGCTGAATTTCCGTTATGGCGCTGTCGAGTTTTCCCTCCTGGATTAAAATGCCGACCTCGTTCAGAAGTTCACTTTGAGAATCCCCGGCCAAAGCCGTACTGTTCGGCATAGATTGCGAGAAAGCTTCCGGATGGATATTTGCAATTAAGACATCTATATCCACATTATGGCCCACACGGTCATGGTATTGCAAAATAACATATCCCATCAGATGATATGAGACCAAGGTGTAGTAGTTCTTGGCCGAATGCCATAGAAACAGCTGCAAGGCCTCCGGCATGTGCTGGATAAAATAATACCCCAAAGCCCCCGGTGCGGACAGCAAAATGGAAAGAAAAAAGAAAAGCAGCAGATACCCCCAACCGATTCGTATGGGCATGCCGATAAAATTAACCGGGTTTAAGGCCTGGCCGAGGTCGTCTCTGATGGCCAGGATGATAATCATGGCGGGCAATCCGATTGCCACTATCAAACCGAAGAGTACCCACGCCACCGGCCCCAGTCTGACGACAACAAAGACGAAAAATAAAAAAAGAACCACAAAAAGGAAGATTTGTTTAAATACAAGATGAAAATCTCGACCAAGCGCTTTTTCGGAAAGCGGTGGCGGGTGCAAGCGACCTTCGGCCGTGGTTCGCAGTGCTTCATAGGCATACTTCAACATTATCGCCCACAGCAAGAAACCAATTACTAAGGAAAACAACCCTGGCCCACTAAATAAGCTGGATAACAATGCCAATCCGAATATCAGGATAACCGAAGGCACGGCAGACAAAGGGTAAACAAAACATTTGTGCAATCGTTTCCAAAAAGGAGGGATAACATGGCTGAGATCGATATCGTCGACCACACGATTGCAGTTCGGGCATAAAAAAACACTTTCACTTTCTTGAAAATTTCCTTTACGCCGGATAATGCATTGAGGACACAATGTCTTGTTGCATGTATGACAATGCCACCAGGCTGATTGGGTCGGATGATAGTCGCACTGCTTGGTTCCCATGGAATCCCTTTGCATAATTTTATAAGACCCCGCAACCGGCGTCCCGATTAATTCAACGACTTAATTTTACGGATATAGATGGGTGCTGAACGATAGCGACCCCAATCTCTGCCCCCTTAACCCGGTCCTTGGTTTTTCCAAGATAACTTCTATTCGTTCAAAGCATTCCGACAGGCTTCATCGAGACGGGTTTCAATGTACCGGAGAAGCGCTTCATCCCGCTCTTCAACATCGAAACAGAGCGCATCCTCACCAAGCAGGCCCTCAGGGACAAAATCGCCCTTTTCTTCCGGGTCTGTTACCATTTCATTATAAAAACATACGGAAAGCCAGCGCGGGGTATCTTCAATCACATCGACCATGGCAAAAAGTTTCTTGTTTTTCTGAGCCTCATGAGCGGCCCTGAGAGAATACGTGACGCCGGGCCGGGGTATGAATTCAAGCATGACACCTTCTTTATTACCGAGATAATCCTTTAGATGCAGAAACACCTCCATGTTTTCTTCAGAAAGTTCTTTCCATTCTTCAATAAAAACAGCCAACGCCGAACCTGCTCCTCTTGACAT
>SLIE01000457.1 GCA_007135795.1 Desulfobacterales bacterium | reverse complement strand
TCAAAACCGAGAATTTGTCGAAGTTGGGCCCATGCCACGGCAAGGGCCCCTTCTGCTTCGGAAACCCGTGCCCTGAATTCAAATAACTGCGTTCGGGCCCGAAAAATTTCAACCTGCGCAACCAATCCTTCTTCAAATGACGACTCGACAAGCCGCAAAGTGCGTTCTGCGGACAAAACTGCACTTTTTTCAACCATCAGTCTTTCTCCGGCAACAATGACGCCGTAATAGGCTTCGATAAGATTCAGGGCAAGTTCGCGTTCACTCTGTTCAATGGCAAAATCGGCGGCATTTACTTGTTTGATGGCTTGACGCCTGGCACGCCATGTTTCCAGGTTTACCAAGGGCTGAACAAGCAGCAGGCCGGAGGAATATGCTTCATAGGGTCCCAGATCCTGTATGGCAAACCCCATCAATTGCGGAAGTCCAGGTGGCGGAGTCTCTGCGATTACCGGTACGGCGACGTCATCGAGGTAAGAGCTGTCAAGCCTGAGATACGTGGTGTCAAAGCTGATTGTTGGCAAGAAACCTTGCAGGGTCTGTCTTTCCAATCCCTCGGCCACGTCTCGTTGCGCCCGTGTCGCCTCGAGTTGTGGGTTTTGTTCCAGCAGCAGCCTGAAAGCCTCTCTTAAACTAAGTTCCAGGGAGGAAGCATTGATTGTCCCGGGAGTCAGGAAAAGAAGCAGGGCAAAAATAACGCAACCCAAATTTAAACACCGCCGTTCCCGCAAAAAACGCCTGGACAGCGGTTGGGGGCATATCGGGGCTGCTGGACAAAATAATATTATGATCCAAACAGACAATATTATTTACATCCTTTCATAAATAAGGGTCATCTATTGAATCGTACCTGCCTTCGTCGGGATGGGGTTACAGCGCCTTGGTTCAGGCAACTATATAACCCCTCGGTAATACGCCAATTGCCGGGCGTTTAATTTCATAGGTGCCAAAAGCGCCTTTAATTCATCCTGGCCAAGTGGTTCTGCAGTGCGGCCGGCAGATGCCAGCGTTTTGACTTCAGCAGGACTGGAACATCCAACGATGGCAACACTGATCGGTTTGCCAAGGGCGAAGCGGAGCAGGATTTCCGGGGTTATCCCCAGGTGCGGAGCGATATAATTCCCGGCGCCGAAAATTTTCATGCCAATGACGGCGACCCCTTTTTCCACAGCTGCGGGAAGCGTCTTGGTTAGAAAACCGCCCAGGAGTTCCTCCACGGGATTGACCGGCAGCATGACGGAATCGACCGGCCATTCCAGGACAGCCTGCGTCAGAATATCCGGATCATGATGCCCGGTAACCCCGATATGTCGTATCTTGCCTTCTGCTTTGGCTTCTTTGAAGGCTTCCAGGGCTCCACCCGGACCGGAAATCTCCGACAGATCCCCGGTTGTTCGAACATCATGGATCTGCCAGAGATCGAGATATTCAACCTGGAGCCGTTTCAGCGAATCCGCCAGGTCTCTTTGCGCCCCTTTTTTGTCTCGGCTTGCGGATTTAGTGGCCTGAAATATAGACGCCCTTGTTTCCGGTTCCTTTTGCCATATCCCGCCGTAATATAGTTCGCTGTCCGAATATACCCGCGCGCAATCATAATAAGTAATCCCTTCGGCCACGGCGGCCCGGATTACGGCTTCGGCCGCGTCGGTTTTCCCGGTTGTCCGCAGCACGCCTTCGCCCCCGAGCCCCACACGCGTTACGATACGTCCGGTCTTTCCGAAATCGTTTTTCAACATCGAGTCTTGTTCCATGATATTTCCAATCTCCCAGAAAGATTTGCTGCTGTTGATATTTACTAAAGTTATTCATGGGATGTGCTTCCGGCAAGCCATTCAAAGGGAGGTGGGGGGGATGGGTCAGGATTACTAAATCGCAGTAGAAGCTTTCTCAAAATTACGGAACGGATGTAAAATCGCTACAACAAGTAAATGGGACTTTTTACGACGTCATCAAATTTTTTGGAAAACATATCGATTAAAACAGCTCAAACGTTGCCGTCCATGCACAGGCATTTCTTCTTTCGCCCCGATAAACAGAAACCCGGAAGGAGAAAGGGCGTCGACAATCCGCTCAAGCGGAGTTTGACTCACTTCTTCCGGGTAATAAGTCAGCAGGTTGTTTCGCAAAAACACGATGTCAAAATTGTTTGCTGGCGGATCATCGATCAAAAAATCATGTACCCGCCAGTCAATCCCTTCCTTTAAAAACGGCTTTACCGCATAGTGCTCTTTCCTGTATCGTTCGAAACAGCATTTCCTGCGTGCTTCATCAACTTCCCGCAGGGTGCCAGGCGGGTATATCCCTTTTTGGGCCCGTTCCAGGTACAAAGGGTTAATGTCCGTCGCAATCACCAGCAACCTGGGAACGGCATCATTTCCGGCTTGGAACTCTTCCCATAATATCTTGAAGCTATACACTTCCTCACCCCCGGCACACCCTGCAAACCAGATCCTGATCTGAAACCGTCCTTGTCTTGTAATTTCCGGCAATATTTGTTCTTCAAGAATCTGCCACATCAGCCGGTCCCGAAAAAAGCGACTGATGGGTACGGTCATCCGGCGCTTGCTCTCGGTCCGAACCGCATTATCAGTTTTTATCCGCTCCAGGTAATCGTCCATGTTCCGACAGCCCATCTCCTGCATGTGCCGGGAGACCCGCTTTTTAACCCCTTTTCGAACCTTGCGGTATCCTTTCCACGAATAATTAAAAAAATCCAGAAGACGGGCGAACTGGTAATCGTCCAAACTTGCTCCTTTTTGATGAGATCGTCACGGGTTTTGAAAATATCCTTTTAAACCATCTTAATTGTTCTTATTCCTAAAAACAACAAACGCCCTTGAACAGTGTGCATCGATTCTCTGAAGAGCGGAACTTCCTATAGTTGTCCAATGTCGGATTCACTTCGCTCGTTGCAAACGTCAGGCGTTGGAGGTTGTGAGTCTGATCGGCTGCTGTCTGATCGACTTGACATTACACAAGATAATTGAAAGAATCAGGATAGGAGATGCAGGAAAAGGCACTGCAACTGACATTCCTCTGCCGCGCCGTTGAGCTTTTACGATATTATGGCTTAATAGGAGGTATCGTTGAATAAACTGAATTTGGGCGACAATAAAAGCATCCATTACGAGTTGATTGATGGAAATTCGCATTACCCGTACCTGATATTTCTTCATGAGGGGTTGGGGTGTAATGCGATGTGGAAAGATTTTCCCGAACAACTTTGCCATAAGACGGAATGTCCCGGGCTGCTTTACGACCGTCTTGGTTATGGTCAATCATCTCCTGTGGATTCGGCCCGGACTGTTCACTACCTCCACGATTGCGCGCTCAATGAATTGCCAAAGGTTATCGAATCTTTGATTCCCAAAAAATCGTATATATTGGTGGGGCACTCGGACGGCGGTAGCATCAGTCTCATCTTTGGAGCCGAAAAGCCGTCCTTGTTGAGGGGGATCATAACTGAAGCAGCACACGTCTTTGTCGATTCGGAAACAATTGAGGGTATTCAAGCAGCAGACGAATCTTTTTCGAGGGGAAAGCTCAACGGGCTGCGTAAATACCATGGAGAAAAAACAAACAGAGTCTTTAAAGCGTGGTCCGAAACGTGGTTAAGTGATTGGTTCCGGCATTGGAATATCGAATACCTGTTGCCGTCCATAGAATGTCCTGTTCTTGTAATTCAAGGCAGTGATGACCATTATGGCACTGAAGATCAGGTAAATTCGATCGTGACCAAAGTATCGGGCAATGCAGAATCATATTTTGTGAAAAAATGCGGGCATTCGCCACATTTAGAGCAGCCTGAAACAGTGATCGAAATAATGTCCGAATTCATTGAAAGAAACAAGTAGTCGAACTCGTAAAAAGTCACGAAATTGGTTGTCAGTAAGTATAGAGTGAATTACACGTCGGAAAAAGGAGTCCTGTATGCAATCAAATTCAATTATTATTTCGAGCCGTTACTGCGGGCCTTCGGAGTCGGGCAACGGCGGCTACGTTTGCGGACAGGTAGCAAAGCATCTGCCGGGTTGTGTGGTTGTTCGGTTGAAAGCCCCCCCGCCACTGGAGACGGAACTTCAAATTGAAGCATCGAAGACTGAGGCCAGGTTGTTGCACGAATCCACCGTTATCGCGGAAGCCAGGGTTGCACAACTGGATCTGATAATGCCACCTGCGCCATCCTTCGCCGAAGCGGAAGCGGCTTCGAGATATTATACGGGTTTCACGCATCACGCCTTTCCCCGATGCTTCGTGTGCGGGCCGCAACGTACAGCCGGCGATGGTTTGCAAATCTTTCCGGGTTCACTCGGGTCGGATCCTCCAATGGTTGCTACATCGTGGATTCCGGACGCCTCCCTTGTGAATGATACTGGCAGTATCGGGACGGAATTTCTCTGGGCGGTGCTTGATTGCCCGGGTGCGTTTGCAGTGATGCCCGTTCCGGAAACGGGAAAGGCAGCCGTGTTGGGCGAGCTTTGTGCTCGAATCGACGGTGATGTTGCGCCCGGCGAGAGATGCGTTGTGATTGGCTGGTTGCTGAACATTGAAGGCCGAAAGCGCTATGCAGGCACTGCCGTGTTTTCGGCTGAAGGCCATGCGGTAGCCGTTGCCAAGGCGACCTGGCTGGAAGTCCCCGCAAGTGCGTTTGGAGGATAGAGACGCAAGGAATTCTTCCAAAGATCTCCGGGAACAACCTCCCGAATCGAACAGGAACGCTTCGAAGTGAACGTCAACATCTCCTTTCTCCTTGCAGCCGAGTTAACGCGACTTTCCTACTACTTGTAATACTATAACTGAAATCATCATTAAAGGATCGCTTCGCTCGTGAATGTCCGCAATCGCATACGGGGCGACCGATAATCTTTTCCGGTTCGTCGCTATTTACATGTTGTGGGAGTTATCGTATAAAGAACGATTCGTTAATTGGATGGTTTGGCTTTGATCAAAAGCTTGATATTTGAATACAGGAGAAATTTGATGAATGCAGGAAAAGTCGGCGCGCGTATCAGTAAATTGATGCAGGCCAAGGATATAGATGTGGAGCAACTCGCGGCCCGGACAAGTTTGAACCGGGACTTCCTGGAGCAGGTTCAGTCCGACGATGTCTTTCCGTCGCTCGGTCCGATGCTCAAAATTGCCCGGGCCCTGGGGGTGCGGCTCGGTACGCTGCTCGATGACCAGGTCAATCCCGACCCTGTAATTATCCGGCAGGACGATCCAAAGGAAGAAATTCACATGCTGCCGGACAAGGACAAGCCGGTG
>SLIE01000501.1 GCA_007135795.1 Desulfobacterales bacterium | reverse complement strand
GTCCGATGGCAGCGCCACGGGTACCGCCGGAGAATCTGCCGTCCGTGATCAGTGCGACATACCCGTCAAGGCCCATGCCGGCAATGGCGGAAGTCGGTGTCAGCATTTCACGCATTCCGGGCCCTCCCATTGGTCCTTCGCAGCGAATCACCACAACATCGCCCTTGACGATTTTTCCGGACATAATGGCTTCAGTGGCATCTTCTTCTGATTCAAATACCCGGGCAGGCCCTTCATGCCGAAGCATCTCCTCGGCTACTGCGGATTGTTTGACAACGCAGCCGCCAGGGGCGAGATTACCGAACAATACCGCAAGCCCGCCGGTTTTGTGATACGGGTTGCTGACAGGACGGATTACCCCGATATCTTTCGGTTGGGCGCTTTCCAGGTTTTCTTTTACCGACTTCCCCGTTACCGTCTGGCACTCACCATTTATAAACCCTGCTTCAAAAAGCGTTTTCATGACGGCATAAATGCCGCCTGCGTTGTCCAGATCCTCGATGTGGTGGGTTCCCCCCGGGGAGAGTGAACAAAGATGCGGGATTCGGTCACTGATGGTATTGATGGTGCCAAGATTCATCGGCATGCCGATTTCATGGGCAAGGGCGGCCAGATGCAGCACCGTATTGGTCGAGCAGCCCATTGCCATGTCGACGCAAAGGGCGTTTTCAAAAGCTTCCTTTGTCAGGATCATGCCGGGGGTGATCTGTTTTTCGAAAAGATCCATGATTTGCATGCCGGCATGTTTTGCCAAACGGAGACGAGCGGACATGACCGCGGGAATGGTACCGTTTCCGGGCAGGCCGAGGCCGATCGCCTCTGTCAGGCAGTTCATCGAATTTGCCGTAAACATTCCCGCACAGGAGCCGCAGGTCGGGCATGCGGCATTTTCGATCTCGCACAGCTCTTCTTCGGACATCTGGCCGGAGTGAACTTTCCCAACGGATTCGAAAACCGATATCAAGTCAATTTTTTTCGATGGGTCATTCGGGTTCCTGCCGGCCAGCATGGGCCCCCCGCTGATAAAGATCGTCGGCAGATCCAGGCGGGCTGCGGCCATGAGCATACCCGGAACAATTTTATCACAATTGGGGATCATCACCATGGCATCGAGGGCATGGGCCGTTGCCATGATCTCGATGGAATCGGCAATGATTTCGCGACTGCCGAGGGAATATTTCATGCCCGTATGTCCCATTGCAATTCCGTCGCAGACACCGATCGTGCCGAACTCGATGGGGGTGCCGCCTGCCATGTATATCCCCGCCTTTACCGCATCGGCAATCTTGTTCAGATCCGCATGTCCGGGGACGATGCTGTTGTAGGAATTCGCCACTCCGATCAATGGTCGGCGGATTTCCTCATCCGTATACCCGATGGCTTTCAGCAATGCTCTGTGGGGGGATCTGCCAATACCTTTTTTTGCGATATCGCTTTTCATGGTTTTCTCCTTTGGACCTTCGTTAAAACAAAAAAACCGTTACCAGCTTTTGTGGCTGATAACGGTTTTTTTAAAGAATTTGAAAACTTATATTTTGTCTTGCGCCATTATCAACCCCGTCGTTCCAAAAGGACGTCAACTACGCCCAGTACGGGTAGAATAAGAAGAAGGTCGATAATAACGAGCTTGAATATCATTAGATAATCCGTATGATTTGTGCTGTTGGCGCGTTTAGTGTATCAGCAACCGCTGTCTAACTGTACGATACTTTATAACAGTATTTAACTGCTATGACTTGGATCAAGTTTAAGACCATTAACAATTAAAAATATACTTTGTCAAGCATTTGTTTAAATTTTTAAGCAAACCTGTGCCCTGTTAAAAAAGAGCATTGTTGAACAGGACGCAGTTAATTATGATCTTCCTGGAATAAGATGAGATACGAACCATTCCACGCTTTCGTCTATAAATCGTTCTTGGAAGTCCGGGCGGCTCACGGCATGATCAGCCCCTTTGAATCGGGTGAGTTTTTTGGGGTGGGCGACTTTTTCATAGATCTCCAAGGCGTTGGAAAAAGAAACAACCGCGTCGGCATCGCCGTGAAAAATAAGTATGTTGCTTATTTTTTCGAGTCTGTCTGAAATGTCGAAATTCATCTGTTCCGGTTTCATGTCCCGGAACAGGGGGTCTTCCATAATGTCATGGGGTATCTGGATTGATTCCAGGCGCACCGGCGCTGCAAGTGTGACAATCGTCCTGATATCGAATTGATCGGCAATGCCAAGGCATACAGCACCTCCCATGCTACTGCCGAACAACCCCACGGAATTACCGATCCCCGGGTATGACAGGACTGTCGTAACTGCAGCGTTCATGTCGTTAATGCGCCCCTGGAAAGTCGTGTCATTAGAAAAGCTGCCGTCGCTTTCACCCCGTCCGCGATGATCGAAACGAAAATAAGCAATGCCATGCTGGTTCAATTTTTCAGCAAGCGTCTTTTGCTTTGGTGATTCCCCATTGCTCAAAAGGCCATGGGAGCCGATCACAACAGGGATTGATGCCTGATTATCCGTAATCCCCGACGGGAGATGGAGAGTTCCGTTTAAGCGCTGATTGTCAACATGAAAAAAGATCTTGTGGGTATTCATTTTTCTCCCGTTGTTTTTTCAGTGTTCAGTGGTTTACCGATATGGCTGGACGTGGTATGGAAGACTTTTATAATACAGCGAGCGATGTTGGTATCGATCGCGGCTGTTTTCATATCTGGGTGAAGTAATATAAGGCAATAATTCAATGAGTATTAAAAAAAAGCAAGAGATTTTACTTGATATAACGGGGATCGCCTTCGGTGGGCGAGGAATTTCCAAGGTTGACGGGTACACAATCTTTGTCGAAAGAGCAGTACCGGGAGACAGGGTTCTGGCAAAAATTATTAAAAAGAAGAAATCCTATGCCGAAGCTTATACGATCGAGATAATCGAGCCGTCCCCCGATCTGTTGACGCCGCCTTGCAGGTACAGCGGCGTATGCGGTGGGTGCAAATGGCAATTTTTGAACTACGAAAAACAGCTTGAATATAAAAAACAACATGTGATAGAGGCGCTGGAACATATTGGCGGGCTTTCGGATGTGTCTGTACTTGAAACAATCCCTTCCGAAAAAGTTTTTGGTTACAGGAACAAAATGGAATTTTCCTGCTCTGATCGGCGCTGGTTGTTGTCTGAGGAACTGGGTGATCCGAATATCAAAAATGATTTTGCCCTGGGGCTTCATGTTCCAAAAACGTTTGACAAGATTATTGACATTCATGAGTGTATGATCCATCCCGATCAGGGGAACCGCATACTGAACGATACCCGCGACTACATGAAAAATTCCGGTTATCCCGCATATGGCATCAAAAGTCATGAAGGGTTCTGGCGATTTTTGATGCTGCGTCACAGCCTGGCTTATGACCAGTGGCTTGTTAACGTGATCACTGCCGAAGAAATCCCCGCTGCGGTAGCCCCGCTTGCTGAAATGCTGATGGCACGGCATGATAATATAGCCGGTATCGTCAATAATGTGACAGGGAAAAAGGCGTCGATCAGCGTGGGTGAGTATGAAACGCCGCTTGCCGGAGAACGTTGTTTAAAAGAGTGCCTGGGCGATTTTGAGTTTGAAATTTCAGCGAATTCCTTCTTTCAGACCAATACGGCCGGGGCGGAAAAATTGTATGAAACTGTTAGTGACTACGCAGAGCTTACCGGTGATGAATTTGTCGTGGATCTGTACTGTGGAACCGGAACGATTGCCATATGGCTCTCCAGGCAGGCAGGAAGAGTAGTCGGCTTGGAAATAGTGGCGAGTGCCGTCGCGGATGCCGAGAAGAACTGCAAAAGAAACAATGTGAACAATTGCAGTTTTATCGCAGGCGATATCCGCACTTCCATCGCAAATATAGAAACGCGTCCTGATGTGATGATCATTGATCCCCCCAGGGCCGGGATGCACAAGGATGTGGTTAAAAGCATCTGCATGCTGGCGCCGGAAAGGATTGTTTACGTCTCGTGCAACCCGACCACATTGGCCCGTGATCTGGTCATGCTTGCTTCCGACTACACCGTGGAGGAAGTTCGGCCAGTGGATATGTTTCCCCACACATACCACGTTGAATCCGTGGCAAAGCTTTCAAGAAAGCGCTGAAGGAGAGTCCATGAGAATTACAATGACCCCGATCGGATATTTTCATACCGATGAAACTGAAATTCCAAGACACTGGAGTATTTCCGATGAAGCGGGACGAATTGAAATAGAACCTCGATACTTGGAAGGATTGAAGGATATCCGTGTGGGGCAGCAGATTGTTGTAATTTTTTATTTCGATAAAAGCCAAAAATTTACAAAGGATCTACTTGTTCAGACGCCTCCTCACAAAGGTCAGAAAACCGGTGTTTTCTCGACATGCTCCCCCAGACGCCCCAATCCATTGGGGCTTTCGGTTTTAAGTGTCACCGGTATCCAGGAGAATGTAATTCATGTCAGCAACATTGACATGATCGATGGTACGCCTGTTTTGGATATCAAGCCCCATATCGTTTCCTAGTTCACTTTCTATTGAACGAATTGGAAAGTGTCATTATTTTATAATAAGACCGGAAAGCTCTGGGAACTCTCGTTTCATTAAAACAAGGAGAACGGGATATGCCAAAACCGCTCGATCGAATTTTGTGCACCACTGATTTGTCGGATGCTTCTAAAAGCGTTGTTCATTACAGTATCGACATGGCTAAAAAATTGAACGCAAAGTTATACATTTGCCATGTCATCGACCTTCCTACCATCTCCGTATATGGGGAAGCTGTTTTCGATCCCATTGCGCATCAGCAGTATTTTGTTGATTTCGCCGGGAAGGAGATTGAAAACCTGGTAGCCGGGGCAGGCGGGGAAAACGTTGACTGGGAACCGCTGATTTCCATTGGTCATGCGACCGAGGAGATTGTGCGTCACGTTTCAGAAAATGCCATAGAACTCGTTGTCGCGGCGACGCATGGCCGTTCCGGACTTAAGAGATTTTTTCTGGGTTCGGTGACGGAACGGCTCATAAAAATCGTGCCCTGTCCGCTGCTCGTGTTACGGGCTAAAGCGAAAAAGCCGCAGGACG
Source organism: Desulfobacterales bacterium (assembly GCA_007135795.1). Classification (GTDB taxonomy): domain Bacteria; phylum Desulfobacterota; class Desulfobacteria; order Desulfobacterales; family Desulfosalsimonadaceae; genus B1SED10-16. The sequence continues at coordinate 186 of SLIE01000501.1, read as the reverse complement.
TTCAACTGGAATTTCCGTTTCGAAACATTCTTGTCGCATATGATTTTTCCAAAGACTCGGAATCCGCTTTTTCAACCAGTTTGAGTTTTGCCCGGCAATTTAAATCGAATCTCCATATCGTACATGTGGTGGAACCAACCGCTTATAAGGATTTTCTCAAATCTCCGGAGGCTTCGGAAGAACCTT